>SXOW01000265.1 GCA_005778315.1 Acidobacteriota bacterium | reverse complement strand
GTCGAGCGCCTCGGCCGCGTCGGTCGTCTCCGCCGCCGGGACCGTCTCGGGCAGTGGCGCGACGCCGTCAGTGACGAACGCGTCGGCCGCCGGGAGGTCCGCCGAGGCCGTCTCTGGAGCGGACTGCGTTGCTTCGGTCGTCGCGCACGACGCGAACAGCAGAACGGCGGGGGCGAGGCATTGGGAGAGCTTCATTCCCCGCAGGGTGACCATCTCGGCTCGCCTTTGCAACGACCCTCGCCGACATCGAGTCGCAAGACGCGCAGCAGTTGGCCGTCGCGCGAGCGTTGACAGTGATTGCATCGGCAGAGCTCGGCCACCTGCCGCTGGTAACGTGGGGCGTGCGCAGGGCAGCTACGGAAGCGGCGGGCAACAGGTCGCGTCCCAGTCGGCAGGTCCCGTGCATCGCGCCGGGAGGGTCCACTCCGTCGTCACCAGGTACGCGTGATCGACGCGCGTGTTGGTCTCTGGATCGAAGAGGCGCATCTCGACGACGTTCTCTAGCTTGGCGCCCGTCGCGGAGCAGTCGAAGCGCAGCGGCACGAGCGCGTGCTCCGAGTTCGCGTAGGTATTGCACGGGCCGTCCAACGGCCACCCCGTCGTCCAACGAGTGATCCGGTAGCCGCCATCGACGGGCGAGCGGAAGAAGTTGGCGAAGTCGCGACAGCACGTGAAGATATCGAGGCGCGCACTTGCCTGTTGTCCGAGCGCCGGGGTGCCGTCGGGTGGCAGGGGTGTGGCAGTCGCGATCGGCGCGGGTAGCGGTTTACCGGGCGGCGGAATGAACGCCAGGCTGCACTTCTTGACGGTTTCGTCGAAAGGATCGGGACCTACGGGCAGGTCGGTGGCATCGGCCACGTCCTCCGGGCCTGGGTCGGTGTCGACCGGGCCGTCATCCCCGGGCATCTGTGGATCCGACAGGAAATCCCTGCCCTCGATTGCCTGCCCTGGATCGGCGGCGGCCTCGATGGCCTCGACGCCGTCGGGCGTCACCACGACTTCGGGAGCCTGCGGCGCCTCCGCGAACACATCTTGAAGAGGGGCCTCGACGACCGACACCTGCGGGTCGGTGCAGCGAGTGAGCATCGCGGCGGCAAGGAGCCAGCGGAAGAAACAGCGGAGCGGGTGCCTCACTTCCATGGGGACTCCCCCGGGCAGCACCAGTTGAGCCAAGTCTCCTTGCTGAAGCAGAGCGGCTTGCCATAGTACAGCGCGCCAAATACAAATGCCCTCTCTCCGGTCGTGTCAGTGTCTGGATCGTACACCTTGAGACGAAGTTCGTTCATTGTGACGGAGTCAGTCTTGCTGCAATCGAACTGCGCCTTGATCGAGTAGCCGCCGCCCTTGGCCAGACCAGCGCACATGTCGTTGCTACCAGCGCTCGACATGTAGAAACGCACGAAATGGTCGGAGAGTGGTCCTTTGCCCCATATGCCGAGGTTTGGACAACACGTGGAGAGATAGTTGCCTATCAGGAGGTAGCCGTCCGGCCCAAAGTTGCTGTCGGTCCAGTCATACGCGAATTGCCCGGTCATTTCGTGGGACGCCCTGAGATCACACCGTGCCGCGATGGCGTCGAACCGCGCCTCAGGAGAGCAGTCGTCCTCGCTGGCGCAGGAGGCGTCGGACTTCGAATCAGTCCCAGAAGCAGCATCGACCAGAAGAAACAGCCCCCCATTGCGCTCGCCGAGTGGTAGGGCACCGTTGCCTGGCCGACAGCAGATGCCCCCCAAGCAACATGCTACGAGCAGCAGTGATTGCGTCGTCATCGCCAGCCCTCAGTTGGCGGTTACGATTCTTCCTATGACCGGTGTTGCAGCGGCTCCAGCGGCAGTGGACGCCGTCACGCCGCAAGCACCAACCCCCCCGAGGATGGTCGGAGCCGACGCCGCAATTGGTGAGCCGGCACTCAGGTCGACAAGACCCTGGCCGTAGCAGAGGTCGCCGACGCTGGTGCAGCCTCCCGGCGCCATGAAGCACATCTGTTCAAGCGTCTCGCCGACTGGCTCCACTGTAGGCACGGCCCATACGCCGATCCTCGGATTGCCGCCTGCTGTGACAGTACCAGTAACCAGGAGTGTCGGAGCATGTGTGAGCGCTGCTTGTTCCGTGTACGGCGAGCCATGCGAAAAGCCCCGATACGCCTCGGTAATTCCGGGTCCGAGGCGATCAAATCCGTAGGCGATGACCTCGGCGGCACCACTCACGGAAGTCCCCTTGGCCAAGCAGACGCCCCCGAGGCCTTGGGGCAGGAATCCCGACTGGTTGAGCTGGAGGCGAAGCCGGCGCACGCTTGCCGTGCCACAGACGCTGGTTTCAGCGTCGAGAAGATAGACGTGGCCGTCCCGAGCCGCATAGATGGCCTTCGGGGCCGCGACGTTCAGGTCGAACGTTGCGGTCGAACACGTCGGCCCGTCGCCGTCTGCGGGCGGGCCTTCCATGCCAGTCTTGGCGAGAACATGATTCGTCAGGCTCCCGTAGTGAAACTTGGCGGGAGCGGCGTCCACCTCTGCCTGAGGTTGCGGCTGCCCGCCGGCCACCGCGCCGATGGGGTCCGACGGCGGCCGAAACCAAATCACGTCGTATTGCTCGCCGGCCAAGCCGGTCTTGACCAGGACATACATGCGACGGTGACGGCGCGACCAGCTCCAATCGACGATCTTGAACTCGGGCGGCAGGGACAGATCGACGAAGGTGCTTGCGAACTTGACCTGCGGATAGGTGACGTTGACCCCCTGCTGGTAGTTCACTGCGTTGGGGTCCTGCGCATAGCCCGCGAATGGGACGATGGGCGCCGGGACCTTGCCGTGGCCCACGAATTGGTAAACCCGGCCGGCGCTCGTGGGCATGGAGTTGTTGTTCTGCACACCGGGCTGATGCACGAAGAGCACGTCCTCGTCATAGGCGTAGGCGAGGCGAATCGGCACGCCGGCGTCGATGAAGCGCGCGTCGGTCAGGAGCGCCCGCGCACGCTTCGTGAGCTGGGTGGGATGCTCGGTGAGCGCCATGCGGAGGTCGTTCTGTCCAGGGGAGTCCGTGGACGGCTCGACGACGTGCGTCAGGCTGACGACTGACTGGAGTGCGCGCAGCCGGCGCGGAAGCTGGACAACATCCGGCGCCTGATCTGAGAGCAGGGGAGGGTTCCGCGGGCAGAGCGCACAGCGGTTGGCGTCCGTGTCGCCCCGCGTCAGGAGGTCCGGCAGCGCCTGCTGGAGCGGCGGAACGCCTACGGCCTGGGCATCCGCGATCTGGAGCAGGTCCATCGTCCCATTGAAGCAGGAGACGAGGACCTCCTGTTCATCGATTCGCCAGTCGTGGAGCGCGTCATGGTCCTCTGCATCCCAGCCGCCGATGGCCTCGGCCTGCCGCTGCAGCAGGTGACACGGCAGGTTTGGGTTGAACTGGCCTGGGCTCAGCTGGCCCGGCTCGGCGGGTGACGGCCCCGGCGGGAAGGCGTCGCCCTCTGCGGTCCAGAGCTTGTTTGGAAACGGCTGGAAGTGAAAGCCAGGCAGATTGGTCTTCCAAGAACCGAAGAGGCCGCTCTGGCCGACGGAGCCGGCCGGAACCGCGGTGAACGGAAAGCAGTCTTGGATCCGGGCGCCGTTGGTCATGCGAAACCCGTTCCAGTAGAGGCTATGCAACGGAGTGTACGCCGGGCACTTCTCGCGCGGCGCCGTGATCTCCGACAGGTCCGCAGGCATTTCGGGGGAGCCGCAGACCGCGGGATGGGCCGCGAAGATCGGGTAGCCCATCTCGATGGCCCCACTCCCCGCCTGGACCCCGACCTTGCCCGTGTGGCCCCAAGCATTTCCGACGCGATCGGCCTCGGTGACGGGAGTGTTCGCGGCGACCGCGGCGTAGGTTCCCGGCGGGTTCACCTGGCTGGTCCGAATGACGTCGCGCGTGTCAAACAGATAGCGCGACGGGTACTCGGGCGCTCCGTCGAAGCCATGGGAGGCGTTGCAGGCGTCCCACAGGCGCGTCTCGCCCGGAAGGGTCGCGGGGAAGGGCCCAGGGCTTACGCCATTGCCGTTGGCGATGAGTGACAGTCCGCACGCAGCGACCGCGGGATTGGTGGAGGCCGGGCGAGAGATCCGAGTCCAGTGCTGCGGATCCGTGATGAGGGTCTCGGCGACCTCGCCCGACCAGGTCGCAGGCTCGGCCCCGGCGGGAATCGCCCTGCGGGCGGCATAGCAATCGACCGTCGCGCTCGACGACGAGTTCGAAGTCGGCTCGGCACAGGGGTTCTGAATCTCATTGTGGTGGAACGGGTTGTCTCCGCCCTCGACGCGATGCTGACCGGCAGGCGCAAGCCCGTTCCAGCACGGCACGTGAGCCGGGCCGCAGTCGCAGGTGCCGGCCGAGGAAGAGCAATCGCACTCCGCGTCGCCACAGCGCCAGAACGCGGGTGCAGGGCAGCCCTCGACCCCGCACGTGCATTGCGTCTCAGCGTCGACGAAGCACTTCGGGGTGCATTTCTCTCCGCCGGCCACGCAGGTCGACAGGCAGGCGCCGCCGCTGCAGAAGACGCCGCCAAGCTCGACGATGGCCGGGCACATCGCGTGCTCGCCCGCGATTGTGCAGTCTCTGACGATCACATTGCGCGCGATGTCGTTCTCGACCGGCGCAATGCTCCGCGCGAGATAGTCGTAGACCTTTGTGGTCCCAAACGCGAGAAGGTCCCCGGGCACGAGCTTTTCGTAGACCAGATGGCGAATGGCGCCGACGGCCGAGGCAAGGACGATACTGGCGCCGTTCTTCTGGAACGTGTTGTGGTGGATCACCGAGTTGAACGCACCATGCAGCAGCAAGCCGCGCGGGCTGCCGAAGATGACGTTGCGCTCGACCGTCTCGAGCCGAGCCGTGGCCAGACCGACGGGCACGACGTCGGAGAAGGCGGGAACGTGGCTCAGGGCAATCCCATCCGCCGAGGGCCCGTCGGGGCTGGCGTCGACATTGGCCGGCGGCCCCTCGATTCGAGACCAGGCGACGCGCTCGAGGGCCCCGCCCAACCGGATCGCAGCAAACGCGTTGGAGAAGTGGTAGGAGGGGGGAACCGCTGCGAGCGGTGTGCCCAGCGCAGGCTCCGCCACCGTGCCGATGCGAGTCTCCGTAGTCCACTGGTCGGTG
>SXOW01000025.1 GCA_005778315.1 Acidobacteriota bacterium | reverse complement strand
CTTCTCCCTCCAGAATCTCCGTTCCACGCAACCGACCAAACGCACACCATCATGGCGTCCGCGGGCGGCGATTGCAACCACGATACAGGGCCAGGTTTCGCAACGGGCCAGCCGAGTCACCGCCCGCGCGCTAGCGCAGGCCGAGACCGAACTCCGCGATCAACTTGCGATGGAGCTCGCTGGTCCCCTCGCCGACCTCCAACGTCTTGGCTTCGAGCAGCAAACGTCCCACCTCGTACTCCGACGAGAAACCGTACCCGCCATGGATCTGAATGGCGTCGAGCGCGTTCTGCGTCGCAGCTTCGCTGGCCATGAGCTTCGCCATCGAGGCTTCCATCGAGCAGCGTTCGACCCCGGCATCTTTCATTCGTCCGAGGCGGTAGACCAAGGACCGGGCAGCTTCGGTCCGACAGATCATGTCGGCGATCTTCTGCTGCACCATCTGAAACTCGCCGATCGCCTGGCCAAAGGCACGGCGCTGGGTGGCGTAGGGAAGCGTCAAGTCGACGGCCCGCTGAGCCTGACCGACGCATCGGGCCGCAACGGAGAAGCGCCCGGTGTCGAGCGCCGCCCCCAGAATCGGAAACCCACGCCCCACATCACCCAGGACCGCGTCCGCCGGCACCATCACCTCGTCGAAGTGCACCTCGGCCACGGTGTCCCTCTGCAGTGTGCGCATCGGTAGCGGCGTACAGGTGATGCCGCTGGTGGCCGGGTCAAGCACGAACATGGTGACGCCACGGTGGGCCAACGCCGGATCAACAGTCGCCGCGACCAGAAAGACTCCGGCCTCGGCGGCGTGCGAAATAAAGACCTTGCTCCCGTTGAGACGCCACCCGTCCGCGGTCCGTGTGGCCCGGGTCTTCATGGCGGCGAGGTCGGTGCCACCATCGGGCTCGGTCAGACAGGCTGACGCCAGCGCCTCTCCACTCGCGAGTGGGGGCAGCCACCGCTGGCGCTGGTCGGGCGTGCCGAACCGCAGAATCGAACTCCCGACCAGCGAGTTGGCCACCGACACGGCGGAGGCCACGACCCAGTCCACGCGCGCGAGCTCTTCACACACGATGCCGTAGGTCACCACGTCGATGAAGGAGCCGCCGTACGACTCGGGAATCATCGGGGCCAGGAAACCGAGGGGCGCCAACTTCGCGATGATCTCCCTGGGATAGCGGCCCTCACGCTCATGTTGTTCGACCGTCGGCAGAATCTCGCGCTCGGCAAACTCCCGCACCGCCGCCCGCACCGCCCGCTGGGTGTCGGTGAGATCAAAGTCGGCCATCCGCCGAAGCGCGTTGGTCCCCGTGATGGTCACATCAAGTCTCCAGCTCAGACCGTTTCAAGGGTGGCGTCCCGGGGGTGCTCCGAACGGTTTGGCTACTGGGGAGCAGAAAGCGCTCGCGCTCCAGCCTCGGTCACTGCGGCGTGCTCCGTTGCGGCCGATTTCGACCCATGGACCGCTTCGCCGCTGCGAAGAATAGCGAACCGGGTGCCAAGAGGTCCGAGGGTTTCGTAGACCGCCACGGCAGCGAGCACGACCGGAGCAACGAATCAATCCGGCGGCGATCGCCAGAACGAGAGTGTAGCGCGGATTCCGCGAAGCGTAGGGGTGCGTCACCTGAAGCTAATGGTTGTTGGTGTCCTGCACGAAGCGGCTGGCTTCGTCGTAACCGGGCAAGAAAGACGCCTCACAAGAAGCGCGGCGTTTGCCCGACTGCCATCGCCGGCGGACACCGCTGTCACCGAGCAGTGACGCGCAGTCCCTGTTCCGCCACGGGTGGACGCGTAGAGATGGTACGATCCCTGCACGACAAGATGTGGACCAGCATGCAGACGGCTTCGTTCCACCTCATCGAGAGCACTATGCCAGCCTCACTCACAGGTCCGCGGGTCACGGGCATCGCCAGATTGTCACGCGTGGTGGTTGTTCTCATGCTGACGGTCGCCCCAGCTTCGGCGACACGAGGCCCGGACGAGCAGGCGGCCACGCAGCCAGCCCCCACGCAGAACCCTCGGGAGCCGGACTTCCTGTTCAGCTGGCCAAGAACCTTCGTCGGGGTCGCGGGCGGGTGGCTCGCCACCGCACAACGCGGGGGCATCTTCGACCTGACCCGTGAACTGCTGACGGTTGAGGACGGCGATTTCGACAGCGGCGCGGCCCTGTTCTCGTTCGGGCGAGCCCTGAGTCGCAGAGTCGACGTCTCCGCGGAGGTTGGCTTCAGCCACGCCACGGTGGCTTCTGAGTATCGGGACTTTCTCGAAGGCGATCTCCCGATTACACAGACGACGGAGTTCTCTCAAGCGCCGGTCTCAGCCAATCTCAGGCTCTGGCTGGTACCGCGGGGCCGTTCCATCGGCCGTTTCGCGTGGGTACCGGCCGGCGTGGCCCCGTATGTGTCTGGCGGCGTCGGCACGCATTGGTATCGGTTCCGGCAACTTGGGGATTTCGTCGATATGGTCGATTCCTCCATTTTCAGCGATATCCTCGAATCGAGCGGGTGGGCTGCGGGAGCCCATGTCGCCGGCGGGATCAGCGCGCATATGGTCAAGCAACTGTTCCTGACGGTTGAAGCGCGGTACAAGTGGGCAGCCACACCGCTCTCGGAGGATTTCGTCGGATTCGAAGACATTGATCTCGATGGCTTTCAGGTGACTGGCGGCGTCGAGTTTGCTTTTTAGGACGGCAGTCAGCGAGGATGGCCCCACGATGATCACACATCTATGTCCACGGCTCGGCGCCCTGTGCACGACCGTCACCACGATGGTCCTGATGACCTGGTTCACCGGCGCCACCGCCGCTGGGGCACAGCCAACCCAGCCCGCCGACTCGCCCTGGCTCCCATGGATGGGGTGCTGGCAGCTGGTGGAAGAAACCGGGGCGCTG
>SXOW01000264.1 GCA_005778315.1 Acidobacteriota bacterium | reverse complement strand
TCGAGGCCGATCTGGTGGTATCGACGTTGAACTCGACGCCGTGCTTCAATCCCAGGCTGAACCCGAGGCGGACTTCACGATTCGGCGTGACGGGCCCCGCCACCAGCGGCTCGATCTCCCGCAGGCGGTCCGGGAGCCTTGTTCTGGAAGGCGCGGCGGCGCCGACGGCCAACGTGCCAAAATGCTCAGATGTCGTATGCGACTTGAACGACCCGCGATTGAACGGCAGGGACTCGATCCGGACTGATTCGCCCTCGGAGAACGGGCCAACGGCAATTTCCGCACGATCCGCCGGACAGAGCAACAGTTCTGTCGCGATGACAGGCGAGGAGATCAACCCACCGCCGCTGCCGATGATTCGGAACGGCTTGCCGCCTACCGAAAGTCGCACATAACGCGCACTGGCGGCGTTCACGATCCGCCAACGCTCGACCTGTCCGGCCGCCATGTGGATGTCAGGCTCCTGCCGACCATTGATCAGGCGGATGTCCCCCTCGCGGCCGTCATGAGACTCAATCCACCACCCCGGTGGTTTGATCTGACCGTCCTTCCCGAGAGCAACATCGTCCAATACAAGGGTTCGCTCGCTGTCAAACACCGGTTCGTCAGCCGCGCGTACGACCAGTGCGCCATACAGCCCTCGCTCCACCTGCACTGTCTCGTTGAAATGCGAGTGATACCAGAAAGTGCCCGCGTCCGGCACGCGAAACCGGTAGACGAAAGTCTCACCGGGTTGTACCGGTCGCTGCACCCGCTCCGTTCCGTCCATGACCGCCGGAATTCGCAGGCCGTGCCAATGCACGACAGTGGGCTCAGGAAGGTGATTGGCGAGGTGAATCTCCAGTACGTCGCCAACCTGTGCCTCGATGGTTGGACCCGGCACCTGACCGCCGAATCCCCAGGCACGAGTCAGTTGGCCCGGCACAAACTCCCAGTCAAACTCGCCTGCCTCAAGGTCGATTCGCACCACGGCTCGGCCCTCGTCAGGCTGTGCAGACGCCAGTGCCTGCGCATATCCGCGGTCCAACTCCGGGTGCGCCCGCAGCAGATCGCGCGGGGAATCGTTGAGGTCGTGCCTGTGGTCTTCCATGGTAGTCTCCGAAGGCAAGCGTGGGCTTAGAATCAGTCTTTCAAGCCAACGGCGAGGCGCACGCCGATGAACCTCGAACCGAACTCCGACATCCCGCCGCGGTCGGCCTCACCGAAAACGTTCACCTGCTTGACGAACAGGCCCATTTCACTCCGGCCAAATCGGAATCCGATATCGACTTGGGGTGCGACAAACAGTCCTTCGCCCTTGTAGAACGACCCCGACGTGGCGCCCTCCGAAGTGGCGGCACCTTGCCGTGCCATCGCGTTGACGATCAAGCCACCTGCGTGCATGCCGACCGAGATGAACCAGCGTTCACCATAGGTGAGTTCGATGACGGGGCCCGCAGCCTGGTAGTTCATCGTCGTAGGCGCGGTCTTGTCTGAATTGGATACGAGCGTCTCAATTCCGACCCACAGGTGCTGCCGGACGCGGGTCATGAGGAAGTAGCCCGAGATATGTGCACCCTTGGGACCGTCGGCCTCGAGATCCGCAAACGCGGGGTCGATTCCCGACAGATTCATCGTTCCCACGAGCAGTCCCGAGCGAATCCCGGCGACGTACTTGGAGTCGCGTCCCTGTGCCGCGGCGTGTGGCGGCAGCGTTGCCGCAAGCAGGCCGATCAAGGCGAGTGTCTTTACCATGTTCCATCTCCCGTATGAGGTGTGTGCGTTCTGGAGCACGTGGCAAGGCACCACGCACGAAAGAAGGATCACCGCATACCGGGGCCCACCGATTGAACAAAGGGGCTAACTTTGGCCGCTCGCCAGACGTACACTTGAGCGCCTATGGCTTTCCTAATTGGCATCGGGAGCGCCCTGGCGGTCGGGGTGTTCGGTTCGCTCACAGGGCTCGATCGAGAACGTGCGTTCTACCCCACCGCGCTCGTCGTCATCGCGTCCTATTACATCCTGTTCGCGGTGATGGGCGGGTCACTCGCCGCACTCGGCCCCGAGCTCCTCATCTTCGCGCTCTTCGCGGGGCTGGCCGCCTGGGGATTCCGGCGCGATCTCCGGATCGTCATCGTCGGCATCGCCGCCCACGGGGTGATGGATTTCTTCCACGGCGGGATCGTCGTGAATCCCGGGGTCCCGGCATGGTGGCCGGCTTGGTGCGGTGCCTATGACGTGACTGCGCCATTGTATCTGGCAGTCCTTGTCTGGCGCGGGCGTGTCGCCCTTCGCCCACAATCGCGCTAGGTTCGATGCGCGTCTATCGAACCCGCCGCAGGGAGATTCGATGAAAGCCGCCGTGTACGAGCGCTACGGTCCTCCCGAGGTTGTCGCGGTCCGAGACGTCCCGACACCAGCCCCAGCTGATAATGAAGTCCTGATCCGAGTTCATGCCGCGTCAGTCTCGACCGGTGACTGGCGGGCGCGTAGCCTCAAGATGCCCCCGGGATTCGGCTTGTTCGGCCGACTCGCATTCGGTATCTCGCAACCTCGACAGCCGATCCTGGGGACAGAACTCTCGGGCATCATTGCCGCGGTTGGAGCGACAGCCCGCACCTTCAGTGTCGGCGAGAAGGTCTTCGCCTTTGGCGGGGCGCGCATGGGATGCCACGCCGAGTTCCGGTGTGTCGCCGAGACCGGCCTGATGGCGCGGATGCCAACCAACCTCTCGTTTGAGCAGGCCGCTGCGCTCTCGTTCGGCGGAATGACAATGCTCGGCTTCTTCCGGCGTGGAGCACTCGTGCGGGGCGAACGGGTCCTCGTCAATGGCGCCTCGGGAAGCGTGGGCTCGGCTGCCGTCCAGCTGGCCAGGCACTTCGGTGCCAGGGTCACCGGGGTCTGCGGGCGTGCCAACGTCGACCTCGTTCGCTCGCTTGGGGCACACGACGTGATCGACTACACCAGCGACGATTTCACAGCGCAAGGAGCGACGTTTGACGTGATCGTGGACACCGTCGGCAATGCGGGGTATGCGCGGGTCCGGCAGTCGCTCGCGAAGGGAGGGCGCCTGCTCGTCGTGCTGGGAGGATTCGCGGACCTGCTGCTTGCTCCGGTCACCGGAAGAACCCGCAGACATCGTGTGATCGCTGGTCCGGCGACCGCGCGCATTGAGGATCTGCACCAGCTCGCAGCTATTGCGTCAGCCGGGGAGTTCACCCCCCTCATTGATGAGGTGTATCCCCTGAATCGCATCGTGGACGCACATAAGCGCGTGGAAACCGGGCGCAAGCGCGGGAGCGTTATCGTGACGATGGGAGCGTAGGCGACGCCCTCACGCAGGTTGACGGTTTGGCCGATGCGACCGGGAGCCCACGTGACCACGCACCTCGGCTGTTGAGAATGCGGGAAATACTTCACACCCGGTCGATATGAACACTCGTAACCGCCTGATAGACGTCAGCCATGTCATTGAGAACGGGATGGTGACCTATAAAGGGTTTCCCGCTCCAATCATTTGCGATTGGCGTAGTCGCGAGGAATCGCGCTCCATCTACAACGGCGCCGAATTTCAGATCGGAAAGGTCGAGATGATCGCGAACACGGGCACCTACATAGACAGTCCGTTCCATCGATACGAGAATGGGAAGGACCTCTCTGAACTGCCGCTGGAGTCAGTGGCGGATCTGGAGTGCCTCATCGTTCGCATTGACACCTCGCTCGGACCAGCGATTGACACCGTGCCGCTGTCCTCTGCTGCGGTGGGAGGCCGTGCGGTGCTCTTTCACACCGGGTGGGACCAATACTGGCGCACAGACGCCTATTTCGAGACCCATCCGCATCTGACGGAGCGAGCCGCCGAGTGGCTGGCGAAGGCCGGCGCGGCGCTTGTCGGCATTGATTCGATGAACATCGACGGGATCGCCACCGGCGCGCGTCCGGTTCACACCACGCTGCTCGGCCAGGAGATTCCCATCGTCGAGCACCTCTGTGGACTCGCGAAGGCGCCGGAGAAGGGTGGTCGGTTCTCGGCGGTGCCTGTGAAGGTGAAGGGGTGCGGGACCTTTCCGGTGCGCGCATTCGTCTCCGCCAGCAGCTGAGCAGGCTGCAAAAGTCAGCCCCAACGTTCAATCGTCTGACCCCCCTGCCCCGCGATACTCTCTCATCCACTTAGAGAGAGGCCGGCAGTGCAGCAGCAAGAACCGTCACATCGTATTGAGCGCTACGACACCATTGTCATCGGCGCCGGTCAGGCAGGGCTCGCCGCCGGCTATGAGCTCCAGCAGCGCGACGCCGACTTCCTCATTCTCGAGAGCGGAACGCGCATCGGCGAGAGTTGGCGGCGACGCTGGGATTCGCTTCGCCTCTTCACTCCGGCGAAGTACAACTCGCTTCCGGGTATGCCGTTTCCCGCGACGAAGTCGCAGTTCCCGAGTAAGGATCAGGTCGCCGACTATCTCGAGTGCTACGCCGCCCGATTCGAGCTGCCGGTCCGTTTTGGGATGCGGGTGCAATCGCTGGGCCAGTCTGGTGGTCGGTACCTCATCGTCGCGGGGGGCAGGCGGTTCGAGGCCAGCAATGTCGTCGTCGCGACGGGACCCTTTCAGGAGCCGCGCACACCGGCATTCTCGGCCGACCTCTCTCCGCAGATTCAACAGCTCCACTCGAGCGAGTACGTGAACCCCCACTTCCTCCGCGATGGCCCGGTGCTCGTGGTAGGTGGCGGAAACTCCGGAACGCAGATTGCAATGGAACTCGCACGCTTCCGCCAGGTCTGGCTCGCAGGCGAGCCCACTGGTCGCATGCCGCGCGCGTTGCTCGGTCGCGATCTCTACGATTGGACATGGCCAGTGCTTTCGCGGCTGACAGTGGAGGGTGTTGCCGGTCGCGCGCTGGAGAGCAGATATCGCAGTGGCGATCCCCTGATCGGAGTCAGCGAGAGCGCTCTCGTTGCTGCCGGGGTCACTCGGGTTGGGCGAATGTCGGCAGTGAACCAGGGATTACCGGTCTGCGACGCTGCCGCGCTTTCGCCAAGCGTCGTGATCTGGGCGACTGGTTTCGGCCCCGCATACGACTGGATTCAGCTGCCGGTTTTCAACGACGACGGCAGCGTTCGGCACCAGCTCGGCGTCGCCACCGACGTAACGGGACTCTACTTCCTCGGACTTCGGTTTCAGCGCACGTACACCTCTGCACTGATCGGCGGCGTGGGCAGCGACGCAGCACTCGTGGCCGAGCAGATCGCCGGCCCGTCACTGACAGCCAACTAGGGAGATCAGACCAATGCCGTCTTTCATCCGCAAGGTTCTCATCGGTACGGCCAGCGCTCTCGCACTTGGCGCGTTGGTCGGCGTAGGTACCGAAGCCGTGATTCGCTCCCGTGTCGCACACGAGCATCCCGCCCCGGGCCGGCTGGTCGACATCGGAGGTCGCCAGATGCAGATCGATTGCCGTGGCACCGGCGCACCGACAGTGGTGTTCGAATCGGGCCTCGATCTCCTGGGTTCTACCAGCTGGGCGGCCGTGCACGACTCGATTGCGTCAACCACGCGCGCCTGTGCCTATAGCCGCGCAGGGATTCTCTGGAGCGACCGTGCTCCGAAGCCGTTCACCGCGGATGGTGTGGCCACCGACCTGCGCGCGACTTTGTCCCACGCTGGCGAAACCGTACCGGTTGTCCTCGTTGGCCATTCCATTGGCGGCGTCTATGCCCTCCAGTACACCAAGCGCTTCGGCGCGGACGTCGCAGGTCTGGTGCTTGTCGATGCGTCGCATCCCGATCAACTGCGACAGATGGAGGCGGCGACCGGCAAGTCGATGGCCCCGACGGCAGGTCCATTGACGGTGGCCGCATCGCTCGCGCGGACCGGGCTGGTCAGACTCCTGGCTCCAGACCTCAATCAACCCAATGCGCCGGCCGCCTCGCGTGACGCGCCGGGCGCATACGTGCCGGCCTCTCTCCCCGCTGGCGTGAACGAACTGAAGGCTGTGCCAGCGACGCTCGCAGCCGCTGAATCCTCGCGCTCCCTCGGTGAGCGACCTCTCGTGGTGCTGACCGCCGCCCAGCCTTCCTCCGCGCAGCAGTTGAAAGAGATGGCGCTGACCGCGGAACAAGGAGACCGACTGTTGGCCGTCTGGCTGCGCCTTCAGACCGACGAAGCCACCTGGTCGACCAACAGCCGTCAGGAGATTCTCAAGGACGCTTCACACTATATCCAGTTTGACCGGCCTGATGCGGTGATCCGAGCGGTGCGACACGTGGTTGGCGCGGTGCGCCAGTCGGCTGCAGGCTCGAGAGAGGGACTCACTCCCCCCTGAGCGCCCCCACCGGATCTACCCGCGCAGCACGCCACGCCGGCACCAGCGCGGCAATGATCGCCACCAGAATCAGCGTGGATCCCGCCAGGATCATCGCGCTGATGTCG
>SXOW01000263.1 GCA_005778315.1 Acidobacteriota bacterium | reverse complement strand
GGACGGCAGCTGGTGCTTGTCGAACAGTATGGTCGAGTGCTGCTGCGGCGTGTTGACGTTGAACTCCTCGCCTGCGAGCGCGAAAATCCGCGCCTGGAGCTCTGCCAGCTGGGCCTCCATCCGTTGTGACTGCCCGGCCAGGGACTCCGTGTCCACCTGGACGCCGCAGGTTTCCATCGCCGCCAGGACCGGTAACAGCTTGTGTTCCAGTTCTCGATAAAGGACGCCAAGCCTCTGCTCATCGAGTTGGATACGCAGCGGGTCCGCCGCCTGCAGCGGCAGGTCGGCACGCTCGCAGGCGAAGGCCAACACGCCATCCGGGGGCAATTGGTCGAACCCGGGTGCCTTCGCGCCCTTGCCCCGTACCGCCTCGGCGGTCTGGGCCTGATAGCCGGTGACCTCCAGCGCGACGGTTTCGAGCGTCGGTGTGGCACGGGTAGCTTCCAGCAGATAGCTGGCGACCATCGTGTCGAACTCCAGACCTCGCAGCGTGATGCCGCAGGCGGCGAGCCACAGCATCTCCCGTTTCAGGTCGTGTCCAACCTTGCTTATGTCGGCGTCTTCCAGCACCGGGCCCAGTGCGCCAAAGACGAGACGGTCGTCCAGGCTGCCGGTGAGGTCAAGCCCGTCATGCGCGAGCGGGACGTACCAGCCTGACCGGGGGCCTGACGACAGCGCGAATCCGACGACGCCGCGGCGTGAGGGGGTGCCGCCGACCGTCAGGACGTGCACGCCGCATCGCCCGGCGGTGCGTATCGTGGCGGCGACCGACTCCAGGTCGTTTGCGTCCGTGATGAGGCGGTAGTCCGTGACCACGGTGCCTGCGGTCGGGGCGTAATCGCCGAGTAGCGACTTGAATCCCAACGCGGAAAAGAGGCGAAAGCATCGTTCCCGGTCTGGTCCGGTGTACCGAAATTGGTCCGGCTCGTCGGCTATCGGCACATTGAGACGGATCTGCACCAAATCGCGACTGTGCCTGGCGTCCTCCGCATGCTCGATCAGGGCGGTACGGTATTTCTTCTGCGGGAGCTCGGCCGCACGAGCGAGGAGCGCGTCGAGGCTGCCGAAGGTCGTCAACAACTCGCGCGCACCCTTGGCGCCGATGCCGGGTACGCCCTTGATGTTGTCGCTCGCGTCGCCCATGAGCGCCAGCACGTCGACCACCTGTTCAGGCCCGACGCCAAACTTCTCACGGACTCCGTCCGCGTCGTACCAGGTGCCGTCGTCTTTGGGGTTGAAGATGCGGATACGGTCGCTCACGAGCTGGAAAAAGTCTTTGTCGCCCGTGACGATGACCACGTCCGCCCCGCCCCAGGCGGCGCGTGTCGCGAGCGTGCCGATCACATCATCGGCCTCGAAACCCTGGCAGGTCACGATGGGCACCCCCAAGGCTTCACACGCGTCATGCACGCCGGCCACCTGCTCCCTCAGGTCCTCCGGCATGGGTCGCCGGTTGGCCTTGTAGTCACCGTCGAGCTCGTTCCGAAAGGTTGGTCCGCGCACGTCGAACGCCGCCGCGATGTGCTCCGGTTGCTGGTCGCTGATCAGCTTCCGGAGCATGGTGACGAAGCCATAGACCGCGTTGGTCGACCGGCCGTCCGGACCGGTCAAGTCGTGGATGGCGTGGTACGCCCGGTACATCTGGTTGTTACCGTCGATGAGAAAGAGACGCAAAGGAGAGGCCATGGCGGCGGTCAGAGCAACACGATGGTGCCGACGCCCAACGCGATCATCAGGACCTGGCGAACCGCGCCAACATCGACGGCTTCGCGGTGCAGGCCTGGGATGAGGTCGGACATCGCGACGTAGAGGAAGCTCCCGGCCGCGAAGGCCAGCACGTAGGGCAGCGCGTTCGGCGCCGCGCTGGCGGCCACATACACCGCCACGGCCCCAGCCATGCAGGTAGAGGCCGAGAGGGCGTTGAGCACGAACGCGCGCGAACGTGAGTAGCCGGCGTCCAGCAAGATCGCGAAGTCGCCCACCTCCTGCGGAATCTGGTGGGCCGCCACGGCCACTGCCGTCGTCAGACCGAGCGGAAGTGACGTGAGCACCGCCGCACCCACGATGGCACCGTCGGTGAAGGTGTGGAGCCCGCCGCCGATCAGGATCAGGGTTGCGCTGGTCTCATGGGCGTGGCAGTCGTCGGTGTGGCAGTGGCGCCACAAGACCAGCTTCTCGAGCATGAAGAAGGTCAGGATCCCGGCGAGCAGTGCGCCCAGCGCCGCCGCAGCCGGAACGGACTCCAGCGCCTCCGGCACCAGCTTCAAGAGGGCGACACCGAGCAGCGTACCCACCGCGTAGCTGATCAGGTCGGGCACGACACGCACGCGCGTGGTGCGCCCCAGCAGCAGGAGCGGCGATGCCAGGAGCACGCCGCCCCCGCTGCCGACCAAACTCAAGCCAATCGCCGCCAGCAAATCCACGCGGCGGATGATAGCAGAGGGGCGTGACGTCGGATCTTTCCGCGTCGTGGTCACGGGCCCACGCGATGCGATCGCGACTCGTCACGCGAGAAACTGTCCTTCGAGGAGTACAGGTTCTTAGGAGGGGCGGGTCAGGGTGAGGCCGTATAGCCGCGGCGCGCGCGGACACGGTAGGCCGAGTTGCGGACTTCGACCCGGATGGCGTGCCACTGGCCGTCTGCCTCCGCCGGCGACACATAGCCGAGGTAGTACTGCTGGCTGAGCTCGCTTGCGATACCGGCGGTGGCCGGGTCGAGGTCTCCCGCGTCACGAACAATCTCGGTCCGGCCTCCGCTGTCGTCCGTCAGATCTCGCAGGGCAGAGGCGTTGACCCGATCGTCTTGGCCGCCAGCCACGCCTCCCCGCGGGATCTGCGGAGCTGACCGTCCCCCGCCCGGGAACGGGAATGGGCTTGGGGGTCCCGGCGAGGGGATGGGGACGGACCGGCCCCGGGGGTTCCAGCCGGTCCGTCTGGGGGCACCGTCGATGCCAATGGCATAGACGAGCGCCTCGCTCTCACGAATCAGCTCGCGAAGGGCCTCGACGTCCGTTTCACTGTTGGTGTCGTTGCCATCAGAGATGATCAGGAGCGCCTTCTTGGCATGCTGGCCGTCCGCCACCCGCGGCACCGACTCGGCCACGGCGTCGTACAGCGCGGTGCCGCCACGCGGGCGAATCCGACGCAGCGCGCTGCTGACACGGTCTCGGTCGGCGGTCCAGTCCTGCAGCAGCTCCGGCGTGTAGTTGAACTCGTACAGGAAAATCTCGTCATCGGGGGCAAGCAGGTCGAACAAGAATCGGTCGAGGGCGCTGCGAGCCGCATCCATCTTCCGACCCTCCATGCTGCCACTCGTATCGAGCGCGATCCCGAGACTGACCGGGACGCGTTCGTTGCTGAACTGGGTGATGTCCACCTCTGTCCCATCTTCGTAGATGGTGAAGTCCGCTTGGGTGAGCCCTCCGACGAAGCGACCACGAGCGTCGGTGACCGTGGCGGTCACATTGATCAGATCGACACCGGTGCGGAAGACGAACCGCTGGTCCTCGTCGGTGGCCACCGGTGCCGGGGTCGAGTCGGTGGCCCGCGGTGGCTGTTGGCCAGCGAGGACGATGGGCGCCGTAACCACTGCCAGCACCGCCAACGTGACGCGCGCACTCATGGCTGCCCTCCCGCGGTGGACGCAACGACCGCCGGCGTGGTCGCCGTCTGCCGCAGATCGACATGGGGGACGGCGGTCTGGTCCTGCGCGAAACTGATGCGATAGCGATTGATCCGGTCCGCGTCTGGCATGGAGATCGTAAACGGCGTCTCCGTGCCTGGGGGGAGCGCACGCACGGGCAGCGGCGTCTGGCCCGTACCGATCTGTGTTCCGGCTTCGTCGAACACGGTGGCCATCACGCTGAGCCGACCTCGATCCACGCCGTCGGCGGGGTTGCGTACCGAGCCGGCAATCGCCAGATACTCGCCGTGTCTGGCGTGTCCGAGCGACAGCAGTTCCACCGGCGTCGCCTGTGTGGCCCCACCATCCGGGGGCGCCCCGCCGGGTTGTATCGCGATGGTGACCACCGCCACCACCACGAAGGTGGCCGCTACCGCGGCCCGCAGCGGACCTCTCCACCCAGCGGCCGAGGCGGGAGGTTCGCCGTCGAGGGCGTCGGGTGGCGGAGCCACCGGCAACCGATCCGGTCTAACCTTAGCGTCCGCCCTTGCCCGCACGGTGGATGACCCGGCGTTGGCTGTGCCCCGCGTGCGTTCAAGCTCGACGAGGAGCGCCGCCACCCGGGCATCGGAACGGCCCCGTTCTTCACGAATGACCCGCCAGGCGACGATGCCCATGGCGAGGGCCATGGCCAACGACATCGCGGTCACACTGACCAGTGCAATATCCATGGTGTCTTCCACCGATCTGGGGACTAGCGCAGCCTGAACTCGACGGCCACTTCGATCCACACCGCCACCGGCAGCCCATGCCGCAACGCCGGCGAGAAAGACCATTGTTGAACGGCGGCCACTGCGCGCTCGTCGAGTCCCGAGCCGAGTCCGCGCCGTACCTGTACATCGGTCACAAGACCCTCTGCCGTGACAACCATGGTCAAAAGGACCTCGCCTTGGAGACCAGCCCGGCGTGCGCGGTCGGTGTAATCGGGGGCCACTTCCCGCAACAGTCGTGGTGGTGCGATCCCGCTTCCCGGTCCATAGGGCCCGCCGCCGGTGCCACCCCCGTCACCGGCGCCGACCCCTCGGCCGGCGCCTTGGCCGACCCCGACCCCTGCGCCGTCGCCTACGCCGCCCCGGTCGCCTATGCCACGGCTGTCGTGTACCGGGCCCGGCGGTGTGACGACCCGGTTGAGCAGCCCCGAGACGTCACGGCGGTCTGCTTCGACCGCGGCGACCGGCACCAGCAACGCCGGCAGCGGCTTCCTGACCAGCGGCGGCGGTGGCGTGGGTCGAGGTGTCGCGCGCGTGGGAGCGGATCAAGGCGCGCACTTGACGCACCGGTACTCCCGCGGCTCGGGCGAGCTCGTCCGCCGAAAACACGTCGGGCAGGCGCGGGGTCTGGGGGGCCATGGTCGTCGGGTGTCACCGCAGGTGCGACGCGATAATCCACACCACTGCGAAGCAAGAGTCTTGCCGTCGCGTTGGCCGTGAACGGCTCGCAGCGGCATCAGTCCGGGGCCCGCAGGGCCAGCCGGGAGACACCGGTGTGCTCTCACGAGGTCAGGGCCCGTCCAGTATCCGCTACGCGGCTGCGTCTGGTTTCAGCCCCTCGGTGAACATCACGCCGTCTCGTTCGGCGAGGGTGCGGACTGGCTGAAACCCCTCCGCTCTGAGCGCGGCTTCCGCGCCGCCGTGGGCCCGGTAGTGAGGGTCGAGGGTGCGGGCCGAGAACAGGGCGCCGAGCCCCCCACGTGGGGCCGGTTCGATCACCACGCACCGTCCGCCCACGCGAAGCACCTGTCGGGCGCCCTTCAGGGTGCCGACGCGTTCGTGGGGGCGCATGCCGCCAATGAGGTCCGGGATGACGACGATGTCGAACCAGCCTTCCGCGAACGGGGGTGTCCTGAATGGCGAGACCTTGACGTCCACGAGGACCCCTCGGGCCGTCGACGCCCTGGTCAGGACGTCGCGGGCGGGCTCGTCCGGCACCAGCGCCGAGGCCTGACCGTTCAAGCCGACCGCCTGAGCGAGGCGGGCGATAAGGTCCGGATCGTGTGCCCCGATCTGGAGCACCCGATTATCCCGCCGCGGCCCGATCATCGACAGACGGAGGTCTGGACGTTGTCTGAGTTTCTTAAATATCGGCATGGCGTGAGGACACCACCGATGGCCAACTCAGACCCCGCCACACGGTGCACGAGCCGGTTCGGCACGACGAGCGGCCACCGGTCGCATGATATAGTGACGCGCCGTGAAACACCCAGTCGAAATCGCTCCTGCCACAGGGAAGCTCGGCGTCATGCTCGTAGGCCTGGGCGCCGTCAGCACCACATTCATCGCCGGTACCTTGCTCATCAAGAAGGGATTGGCGCCGTCCATTGGTTCTCTCACCGAGATGGGTACGATCCGCCTTGGCAAACGCACTGAGGGCCGGACGCCGCGCATCAGAGATTTCGTACCGCTGGCCGCGCTCGACGATCTGGTGTTTGGTGCGTGGGACATCTTCGAAGAGAACGCGTTTGAAGCGGCCACGACCGCGGGCGTGCTGGAGCCTGCACTGCTGGAACAGATTCGACCTGAACTGGAAGCCATCACCCCGTGGCCCGCGGTGTTCGACCAGCGGTATGTGAAGCGCCTCATGGGCACCAACATCAAGACAGGTGCCAACAAGCTCGACCTTGCCGAACAGGTCCGTGACGATATCCGGCAATTCAAAGAGAGCCACCAGCTCGCCCGGCTCGTGATGATCTGGTGCGGCAGCACCGAGATTTTCCTGACGCCGAGTGACGCGCACCAGTCCATCGACGCATTCGAGGCCGCGATGCGATCGAACGCGGAGGAGATCTCCTCCAGCATGGTGTACGCCTACGCCGCGCTGAAAGAGGGGATTCCGTATGCGAATGCCGCACCGAACCTGAGCGCGGATATCCCGGCCCTGGATCAGCTGGCCGTCGAGAATGGCTCGCCAGTCTGTGGCAAAGACCTCAAGACAGGGCAGACCCTAATCAAGACGATCATCGCTCCCGGTCTCAAGGCCCGGCTCATCGGGGTGGCGGGGTGGTACTCGACGAACATCCTCGGGAACCGCGACGGGGAGGTGCTGGACGATCCTGAGTCCTTCAAGACGAAGGAGGAAAGCAAGAAGTCGGTTCTGGATTACATCCTGCAACCAGATTTGTATCCGAGCCTCTACAAGGACCTCTGTCACGTCGTTCGCATCAACTACTACCCGCCACGTGGTGACAACAAGGAGGGCTGGGACAATATCGATCTGGTCGGTTGGCTCGGGTATCCGATGCAGCTGAAGATCAATTTCCTGTGCCGCGACAGTATTCTCGCCGCGCCGCTCGTGCTGGACCTGGTGCTCTTCCTCGATCTGGCGAAACGCGCCGGCATGAGCGGGATCCAAGAGTGGCTGTCCTTCTACTTCAAGAGTCCTGTCCACGCGCCTGACGTCTACCCGGAGCACGATCTCTTCATCCAGCTCATGAAGCTGAAGAACACGCTACGCTTCCTGCGTCGTGAAGAGCTGATCACGCATCTCGGCCTCGAATACTACGATTGATTCGCTGAGCTTCATGTCTCCCACGCTGCTCCAGCCGGTGCTGTTTGGCGGCCTGTTCATGGGAGTGCTCTCCGCGCTGCCCATCATCTCGTTGGGCAATTGTTGCTGTCTCTGGATCATGGGCGGCGGCATGGTGACCTCGTATCTCACGCAACACGGCAAGACCGAACCGATGCAACTCGGCGAGGGCGCGTTCGGCGGTTTCCTCGCCGGCGTCGTTGGTGCGGTCATCTATGCCGTGGTGTCGATACCCCTGCAACTCGTGACGGCGCCGATTCAGCGGGGGCTGCTGGAGGGGTGGTTGAATGCGGCGGCCGATGTCCCGCCTGAGGCGCGCGAGATGCTCGAGCGCCTGGGAGAGAACACCGGCGTGGTGGGGGTGTTCATCGGTTTTCTGTTCATGTTGTTCGTGGGCATGATTTTCACGACCGTGGGCGGACTGCTGGGTGCCCTGGTGTTCCGTCCGTCCACACCCGCCGTGCCTTCGCCGCGTTGAAACCAAATGCTTCGGTGCGTCGTCTGAACTTGGGGGATGTCAGGTGGCGTTGGCCGCTCGCCGAGGCAGTCGCCTCCATCGGATCGGACAGGACAGTAGATGGCACTCATTGAGGCTCGTGACCTGTGGAAGACCTACACCATGGGAAGCGAGGAGATTCACGCTCTGCGCGGTGTGTCCATGCAGATCGAGCGCGGCGAGTATGTGGCCATCATGGGACCGTCTGGGTCCGGCAAGTCGACGTTCATGAATCTGATCGGGTGTCTTGACACCCCCAGCAAGGGCAGCTACCTCCTGAACGAACAGGAAGTGCGGGAGATGGACGACGACGAGCTGGCGCGGATTCGTAACGAAGAGATCGGGTTCGTCTTTCAGACATTCAACCTGCTGCCCCGCGCGACGGCGCTCCACAACGTGGAGTTGCCGCTCGTGTACGCCGGTGTCCCTGGTCCGATACGACGCCAACGAGCGCTCGAAGCGCTGCGGCACGTGGAACTGGGCGACCGCGTCTCACATCGACCGAACCAATTGTCGGGGGGGCAGCGACAGCGCGTGGCGGTGGCGCGGGCGCTGGTCAACAACCCATCCATCCTGCTGGCCGATGAGCCGACCGGCAACTTGGATTCGAAGACGGGCCTGGAGATTATGGCGCTGTTCGAGCGCTTGCACGGCATGGGGAACACCATCGTCTTGATCACCCACGAGTTCGATGTCGCTGCCTACGCGCACCGTGTGATTCATCTGCGAGATGGCCAGATCGAAGAAGATGTGCGTCAGTCGCACCGCTCACCTGCGATGGGCGCTTCTGCCTGACCGCTGACTGTCCTATCAGGTCCAGCAATTCGCGCCCAGCGGCCGGGCACAACCTCACGCAACGGGAGCACCGGTTCGCTGGCCGCGCCCTCGTTTGCAGGGCCCCCTGCAAGGTCCGCACTCGGGGCGCGCCGCTCCCGGCGCGCGCCAGCCGCGAGCAGTCGATGCGTGTACGGATGATGGGGTGTGGCGAACAGCGCCGGCGTGGGCGCCAGCTCGACGATTCGGCCCGCGCGCATGACCGCCACCCGTGCCGTCAGATGCCTGACCAGTCGGAGGTCATGGGTGATGAAGAGCAGGGCGAGGTTCAACTCCTGTCGCAACCGAAGCAGCAGGTTGACGATCTGAGCCGCGACGGATGCGTCCAAGGCCGATACCGGTTCGTCCAGGATGAGGAGCCGCGGGGTTAACGCGAGAGCCCGAGCCAACGCGATGCGCTGGCGCTGCCCTCCGCTCAACTCATCGGGCGTCCTCGTGCGATGGCTCGGCGCCAGGCCCACCATGTCCAGGAGCTCCGAGACACGCGCGTCCCGAGTCCGCGCGGTCCCCACGCCGTGGACAAGGAGCGGCTCGGCCACGCTCTGACCCACGGTGCGGCGCGGGTTGAGCGAGGAGTACGGATCCTGAAAGACCGGTTGCATCGCGGCGCGCATCGCGCGGAGCGCGGGTCGCGACATCGCGTGGACCGACTCACCGTCAAACCGCACCTCACCTGCCGTCGGCCGGATGAGCCGCAAGATGCAGCGGGCGGTGGTGGTCTTCCCGCTTCCTGACTCGCCGACCAGGCCCACACTCTCGCCTTCGCGGATGTCGAAGCTGACATCGTCGACGGCTCTGGTCACCAGCGGCGGACGCCACAACCGTCGCCGAACGAACTGTTTGACCAGTCCGCTCACGTCCAGGAGCGGCGGTGCGGTCATGGGTCGGGCACCGGCGCGGTGGCAGCATACAGATGACAGCGGACCGTTACGCCCGGCGTCGTCGCGTGGGCCGCGGGCGTCAGCCTCTCGCACGGTGCGACCCGCTCTGGGCAGCGCGGAGCAATCGCGCCGCCGGGCGTGCGGAGGCCCGGCGCGGGGGGCGCCCCGTCGATCGTCGGGAGCGCCGAGCCTGGTTCCGCGCCGGGTACGGAGGCCAGCAAGCCACGGGTGTAGGGGTGCGCGGGGGTGTCGAGAACCCGTCGGGCTGGGCCCTGTTCGACGATCTGTCCCGCATACATCACGGCCACCTGGTCGGCGCAGTCTGCGACGACCCCCAGGTCGTGGGTGATGAGCAAGAGCCCGAGTCCTCGACCCCGCACCAGCTCACGGAGCATGTCGACAATGCCCGTCTGCGTCGGCGCGTCGAGTCCGGTCGTCGGTTCGTCCGCGATGAGCAGTGCGGGGTCGCCGGCCAGACCCAAGGCAATCAGGACCCGCTGTCTCAGGCCGCCTGACAGCTGGTGCGGGTAGTCACGGGCGCGCCGTGCCGGGTCTGGAACGTGGACCGCGTTGAGCAGCTCGAGTACACGCGTGTCGACATCACGCGGCGTCGCTTCGGTGTGCGCGAGCATCGTTTCCGCGATCTGGTCCCCCACCGTAAAGACGGGGTTGAGCGCCGTCGCCGGGTCCTGCGGCACGAGAGCTATCTCGCCGCCACGCATGCGTTCCAGCCCCGCGGCGTCCAGTCCGGCGACATCGCGTCCCCGCCACTCCACCACGCCCGCGGTCATCTTGCCTGACGCCGGCAGGAGACGCAGCAGTGCCAGCGCCGTGACCGACTTGC
>SXOW01000262.1 GCA_005778315.1 Acidobacteriota bacterium | reverse complement strand
GGGACAGGTTGATGGCACCGTGGCGCTGCGCCAGCCGGGTCATCTCGCGGATGACGGACTCCGTAAATTGCGCCGCCTTGAGCGAGCCATTCCGCGTCGACATGGCGAGAAGTATACGGCGTTTCGCAGTACTGCACGCCGGCACGCGACCCCAGCCTGGCGGCCGTGTGCTCACGCAAGTCCCTGCAACAAAAGGGAGTTCTCCCGTACGACGGTGTATGATTTCAGTTCTGACTGTCGTGCACCTGTGGAGTGAACTGATGCAAGATCTAATGCGATTCGGTACACCTCTCCGCGTGCTGCTCGTCGCGGCCCTCGCCACCTTCGGCCCGTCCACACCGGGTGCTGCGGCCCAGCAAGCAGCCGCTAGCGAAGACCAACTCCTGCCACTGACCGACTTCTCGCCGGCTCTACTCGGGATGTATCGCAAGGTCCTGGAGATCGACTCCGAGATCAAGCGATTCACCGATCAATACGGACTGGACTTGAACCTGGCCCGCGCGGTCGTGTTGCACGAATCTGGTGGCAACGGGTCGGTGGTCTCCGTTGATGGCGCCCGCGGCTATTTTCAAGTCATGCCCTCCACCTTCCGGGAGCTCAACGTCGAGAGCAACATCGAAGGCGGCATCAAGTACTTGGCGCAACAGGTCAGGCAGTTCGGCCGCGAGGACTATGCGCTGGCTGCCTACAATGGTGGCCCCGGTCGTGTCTCGCGCGAGCGGCCGATGTATCTCGAGACGCTGCAATACGTCATCCAAGTCAGCGATTACCGCAACGTCTTGAAGCTGTATGAAACGTCCATCCGCCACCATGCCCTCGACCTCCGGCTCGAGACCGTGGGTGAGGGCGACAGCTGGTGGTCGTTGTCCCAGCGGTTGGGCCTCTCCATTCTTCAGCTGCGCCTACACAACCCGTTCCTCGCCACCCGGGCGCTCCAGGTGGGACAGCAGGTTGCGTATCCTTCGGCCCCGCGCACCGACCTGTTCACGGCTGACGGCGACTACTTGCTGTACCGGACACGCCACGGCGACAACTACTTGCGGCTTGCGTTCGTGATGGAGGTCGATCTCGAGACCCTGCGCGAGGCCAATGGTCTCTGGCGTTTACAGAGCCTGCCGCCCGGTCAGGTGTTGCGCGTGCCGCTAGCGTGGGAGGGCAAGTACAACGAGCACGTCGTGCAGGACGGGGACGACCTGCAGCAGATTGCGAAGGCGCTGGAGTCGAATCCGTGGCGAATCGTCCGCGACAACGGGTTGTGGGACCAACAGTTGACGCCTGGCTCGACGCTTCGGGTGCGGCCGGAAGCGCCCAGGCCCACCTTCCTCACCTACCGCGTCTCCCAGGGCGACACCCTGGGTCGCATCGCGTCCAATCACGGCACGAGCGTGAGGGCGATTCAATCGGCGAATGGCCTGGGCCGCAACACCGTCATACGCGTCGGCCAAAGCTTGCGCGTGCCGGCTGCGGCCAACTGAACTCGTGTGATGTGGGGATAGAACGCTCAGGGCGTGTCGCCAAACGGCAGGGTCGGACCACGCTCTTCGACAATCATGGCGCCAACGTCCTGACCGATGAGTTGCGCCACCCGCGCGGCGGTCAGCGCTTCCATGCAGCGCCCGGCGTGGCTCGCCAGAATCTCCAGTGATTGGCGCCACGCCGCCTCTGGTTTGCGGCCCCCGTCGTCGGCATAGAGCACCGCCATCACCTCACCACCGACCATCACAGGTACCGCCACCGCGGTCCCGTCGGCCGGAAGCGCCGCAAACCCAGGGGCCGGCGCCGTCGACTTCGACCCCGCACTGGTGCCCACCAGCTGGGTCTCACCGGTCACGACCGCGTGTCCAACCAGACCCGCATCGGCCAACGTCAGGTCCACTTGGTGCGCCGGATCCACCGCCGGCACGAACCCCGAGAACGACCAGCCTCGAACCCGGTCGTCCTCCACGGTCAGCACGGCCGCGCGAGAAGCCTCGGCTGCGGCCAGCGACCCCAGCGCGTCCAGCGCCTCGGTCAGACGCGACACCCGGTCCAGCCGTCGAATGCCATCGCGCACACGAATCACCACGCCGTCGATCGGTGGTGGCTCTCGTTGAGGCATCTCCGCGGCGGCGGCCGCCAACGCCTGCACCAGTGTCTGCTCCGCCTCCTGGCGTAGTTGGTCAAGACGTGCGGCGAGGGTCTCCGCTTCGTGCCTGGCCGCCTGCAGCGCCTGTGCGGCCTCCTCGCGTTCCTGCTCAAACCGCGAGGCCAAGGTCTCCGCTTCGTCCCGCGCCGCCTGCAGTGTCCGTTCGGCTTCCTCGCGCTGCTGGTCGAGACGTGCCGTCAGCGTCCGCTCCGCTTCCCCGCGCTGTTGGTCAAGACGAGCGGCCAGCGTCCGGTCCGCCTCGTCTCTGGCCGCGTCCAGCGCCGCCTCCAGCACCCGCTGGCCTTCAGCGCGTACGCCGGTCACTTTCTCCGACAACTGTCGATCCGCCAACTTCTGCGCCTCGCGCAGCCCTGCCGCATGGCGCTCCGTAGCCGCCGCGCTGGCCTCTCGCAACTTCGCCGCCCAGGCCTGCTCCACCTCAGCCCGCACACGCCCGCCTTCGTCACGCACCGCGCGTGCCTGCTCGTCGGCCGCAACACGCCGGTGCTCTTCGAGCACGCTGGCCCGCTCCTTGGCCGCTGCGGTCAGCAAGTAGCTGACGAACCCCCGGATTTCAGGCTCGTTCAGCTGCCTCAGTCGCTCCAAGAGCCGCGCGCCACGCTCCTGTGCTGTGTCCTCAAGCCCCATGACGTCTCGCCATATCCAGACCGGCACCCCGAACACACAACGCGCTCGAAGTCTCAATTAGTCAGCGATTTGCGAGCATACCAGAGAAATGCCGCAGCCTGCCGATCTCGCGCTACAATACGTTATCGGTTCGGGACGCCCGAATCGTACCGACGGGCCCCGATACTCGCCGGTCAACGCATCACTGAGGGGGCGACACGGCTTCGACGGGGATAGGCGAACTCGGGATGCATGCCGAGCACCATCGACTCGTTAATCCGATGGAAAAAACCATAACTGCGGACACGCAGCTCGCTCTCGCCGCTTAATTAAGCGACGACGTCCCCCTGCTTTTGCCTGCGGGGTGGGACCGGATGTCATATAGCAGGCTGGCTTTGACCTGGGGCGCCGACGGGCCAAAGTAAGATTCTCCGACGCTCAGCCATCGGTGGTTTTGGTCGCGCTTTCACACTGATGGCGAAACTCAAAGCGCGGACACGCATGTAGATTCCCGGGAGGACGTATCTTCGGACGCGGGTTCGACTCCCGCCGCCTCCACCATTGCAATTCGAACCGGGCTCCGAGTCTGGGGAGTCCGGGTAGTTTTCCACAATCGCCAGCGCGTCGAGATCGGACAGGGCCAGTAATACCGGCGTCCAATCTCCGGCGTGACTGGCTCATGATGGGGCCATCGAGAGCAGGCGAATCGGAAATCCCGGCTCATAGGTGAGGGCGCCATGGGGCAGGTGTGGCAGGCCACCGACACGCAGCTCAACCGCCAAGTCGCGCTGAAGATCCTGCCCGACGCGTTCGCCGAAGATGGGGATCGCCTCGCCCGGTTCCAGCGGGAAGCGCAGGTCCTCGCCAGCCTCAACCATGCCAACATCGCCGCCATTCATGGCAGCGAGAAGTCTGAGGACACCCAGGCCCTGCTGGAGCGGTGCCTAACCAACGACGTCGCCAGGCGGTTCCGCGACATCGGCGACGTCGCCTTCGAGCTGGACCGCGTGCTGGCGGACGCGGCCGGCCCGACCCCGGCGCCGGCTGATCAGGGCGAGGGGGCGACCCAGGGGTTGACCTCCTCACGCGGTGCGCTGACCTGGACCGCGGCGGGCATAGGTGATGACGCCCATGCGCCTGAGTGGATAAGGGTGACGAAATGTCGGCAGGCGGAAGCCAGCGAGCGATCAGGCGATGCATCCGTGTCCAAGTCAGCCGCCGCCGCTCACTCCGGCGCCGCAGCGTGTTTGCTTTGGCCGGAAGGCTTCCCTGCATCTCCTCCGCGGCTGTTTCCCGACACGGCCCTCCAAACTCTCAAGGGCGGACAAGGGATCTCCCGGTTCTCGCGCGCTGTCTCCGTGCATGTGCGGGGTCTGTGACTCCGCCGGGTCCCTCCGTGTCTCGCCTTGGCGACACGTCTGGTGTTGCCTTCCGTGACAGATCCAGGCCCTCTTGCAGCGGGCGCTCGCCCTCCGGGACCACGCGCCGCCAGCGCCGTGTCAGACGGCGAACGCCAGGAGCGGTCGCTACGCCTGACGCTCGAAGGGATTGAGACACGCGACGCCTGTCCACACCACGTCGCGCACG
>SXOW01000261.1 GCA_005778315.1 Acidobacteriota bacterium | reverse complement strand
GCATGCCCCCCCCGAGCATCTTGCGGTAACGATGCGCGCGTGCGATGAAGTCTATGTCGCCGGCGAGCACCGATCCCACCGGTGCGCCAAGGCCTTTTGAGAAACAGGCGCTGACACTGTCGATCCCTTCACACAGGGTGGCGGGTGGGCGCCCGGTGGCCACAGAGGCATTCCAGATGCGCGCGCCATCAACGTGTACCGAGAGTCCGCGTGCGTGCGCCGCGTCGACGATGGCTGCGATGTCGTGTTGCGGGAAGACACGTCCGCCCGCGCGGTTGTGCGTGTTTTCGAGCGCGACCAGGCGCGGCGTCGGGAAGTGTTGGTTGAGGGGGCGAATGGCGTCCTGCAGATCGTCGGCGGTGAACAGGCCCCCGCGACCCACCACGTTGAAGCTGACGCCGGCCCACGCGGGGCCCGCACCCGATTCGTAGTACAGGATGTGGTTGCCTTCGCCGACAAAGACCTCGTCCGCTCGGTGGCAGTGCGTGAGCAGCGCGATCTGGTTCGCCATTGTCCCACTGGGAACGAAGAGGGCAGCGGCCTTGCCCAGCAGGGCGGCCGCCCGCTCCTGCAGGCGCACCGTAGTCGGGTCTTCACCCCACACGTCGTCGCCGACCGGCGCCTGCGCCATCGCGGCACGCATGCCGTCGGTCGGTTGCGTCAGCGTGTCGGATCGGAGGTCGATGACGGGGAGCACGGTTGGGGGATTATAGCGGCACCCGCCCGCGCCGTCGGCAGCGCCACGCGGACGCTGGGAAGCCCCTTGATCTTTGCTTGGCGCCTGTGGGACCTTTCTATGTCAAGATCCAGGCACACACACGCCCCGCAACGTCGTGGGCTTGAAGGAGATAGTAATGATGGACCGACGACTTCGTGTACGCGCTGTTCCCGTGGCGGCTCTAGTGGCCAGCCTCACCCTAGCGACTTCGGCTGCCGGACAAACGACGCCCTGGGGTGACCCCGATCTGCAGGGCACGTGGACATCGTCTGGCGCCACGCCGATGGAGCGGCCCGACGCGCTCGCGGGACGCGAAAAGCTGAGCGACGAGGAAGTCCAGTCGATTCGCGCGCAGACCGCAGCCCGCGACCTGGAACTGCTCAACGCCCCGGCCGAACGGACCCAGGTGGGTACCAACCCAGGTGCCTACAACAATTTTTGGATGGATCCAGGCGCCCGCACCGACCGCACGTCCATGCTCATCGATCCCCCGACCGGCAGGTTTCCGGCGCAGACCGCCACCGGCGTCGAGCACACCAACACGCAGCAGAAGGCTCCCGCCGGTATGGAGAAGAACGACACCTGGGAAGACCGACACATCTGGGAGCGCTGCGTGACCCGCGGCGGGATGCCCAACGCGATGTTCCCCCGGGGATACAACAACAATATGCAGTTGTTTCAGGCGCCTGGTGTCGTGGTGATGCTCATCGAGCAGGTGCACGAAGTGCGCGTCGTGCCGCTGGATGATCGGCCGCAGGTCTCCGACAAGGTCACGCAGTGGAACGGCCTGTCGCGCGGTCACTGGGAGGGCGACACGCTCGTGGTCGAAACCGCGAACCTCGATGGTCGCGTCAGCGCGCTGCAACCGTGGTCCGACTTCAGCTCGCACAAGGGGTCAGGCAAAGGGTTGACGCTCGTCGAGCGGTTCACCCGCGTGTCCCCCGACACGCTCGAGTACGAGGTCGAGGTCAACGACCCCACCATGTATACGGCACCGTGGACGGTCAACTATCCCTTCACGCAGATGAGCGACCTCCTCTACGAGTACGCGTGCCACGAAGGTAACGTCGGGATGGAAGGCATTCTCAGCGGGGGTCGCGCCGAAGACCTCGCCGCCGGCAGGTAGCGTCGCCGTGCTGCGGTGAGGGGCACGTCGTGACACAGCACAAGACACTGGCCGCCGTGGTGGCGGCCGGTGCGCTGCTGTCCACGGTCGTGCCGGTTGCCGCGGACGACTGGCCCATGTGGGGCGGGACCCTATCCCGCAACATGGTCTCGGTCGAAACTGGCCTCCCCGGCCAGTGGGACATCGCCGACGGGACCCACGTCCGGTGGGTCGCGGCCCTCGGCGCGATGACATCCGGCAATCCCGTGGTGGCCGGTGGGCAGGTCTTCGTCGGCACCAACAACGATCATCCCCGTGATCCGGACGTCCTGGAGGACAAGGGCATCCTCATGGCGTTTCGCGAGTCGGACGGCGCGTTCCTCTGGCAGATGGTGCACGACAAACTGTCGACCGGTGAGGCCAACGATTGGCCGTTTCAGGGGGTCTGCTCATCCCCCAGCGTCGCCGGCAACCGCGTGTACTACGTCAGTAACCGGGGCGAAATTGTGGCCCTCGACACCGACGGATTCCGTGATGGCGAGAACGACGGGCCGTTCACGGCGGAGCCGCGTGAGAGCGAGACCGATGCCGACGTGATCTGGACCTTCGACATGATCGACGAACTGGGCGTCTTTCCCCACCATATGACCAGCAGCGCGCCTGCCGTGCTGGGCGATCTCGTCATTGTCAATACCTCCAACGGTCAGAACGAGGACGGCGACGTGCCGTCGCCCGAAGCACCGGACCTCATTGCGCTGCACAAGGACACGGGCCACCTGGTGTGGCGGGCCGAGCCGGTGGGCGAGTGGATTCTGGACGGGCAGTGGTCGTCTCCGGCCGTGGCTGAGATCGGAGGCGTG
>SXOW01000260.1 GCA_005778315.1 Acidobacteriota bacterium | reverse complement strand
GGTGTGGCTGAAGTCGGGTGGGTACATCGTCATCAATCAAACCGAGGCGCTGGTCGCGATTGACGTGAATACCGGGCGCTACGTGGGGAAACGGAGCGGTCGTCTCGAGGACACCATCGTCAAAACGAATCTCGAAGCGGTCAGTGAAATCGTGCGGCAGATCCGTCTCCGCGACCTCGGTGGCATCATCGTGCTCGACTTTATCGATATGGAGGAGCGCAAGAACCGCCAGAGCGTCTATCAGGCGTTCGAGCAGCAGATCCGGCGCGACCGCTCGCCGTCGAAAGCGGTCCAAGTGACCGAGTTCGGTCTCATCATTACCACGCGGAAGCGGGTCAAGCAGAGTCTCGAGCGTCAGTTGACCGAACCCTGTCCCTACTGCTCCGGGAGCGCAGTGGTGAAGTCGACCTCGGCGATCTGCTTCGAAATCTTGTCGGAGCTACGCAAGATCAGCAACGACCTGAACGGGCACCGCGTGCAACTTCGTGTCAACCCGGATGTGGCGCGGGCCCTCAAGCATGAAGAGCGGAGCGTGCTCAAGGAAATCGAGCGGACGCTCAAGCGGCAGATTACGCTGCGACCGGACGCACTCCTGCACCACGAACAGTTCGACGTAATGACAGTGGAGAACGGCTAGGAAACCCGGCCGGCCGACCGTCTGGGCCACGCAGGCCCCGTGGTGACCGGCCGAACGAGCGACGACGTTCGGCGGTTAGCCGACGACCAAATGGATGATGTAGTGGGTGTTGTTCTGGTTCGACCACACGCGCAGGTAGTCGTCCCCCCGGAGTAGCTCAACCCGCGACGTGCCGCTTGCCGGCGGTGCGGTCTTCGCTACATCCCCAATCTCGCTCTGCGGCACGATGCTGACGACCTCACGGCCGCGCACCTCTTCGCCCTGGCGAAACTCGACCCAGCGCTCCAGTACGGGTAGTTGTCCCGGCGCTTCCGGGGCGGCCGAATCACCCGTGACCCGCACGTCGTAGGTGCCCGAGGCCAACGTCTGGCCGTTGGCCATCACGCGTCGCGGCAATTCCACCGATCCCAGCGAGACCTCACCGGCCGGTACATCGACACTGGCCGGAGCTGTTTGTGCCCGAGCCACATCGACTGGACCGCCGACGGTCAAGCCGAGGACGGCGGATGCCAGGATGAGACTCGTAGAGTGCTGTCGCTTCATGCGTTCCTCCCGCGTCGGGCCAACAGGCTGCTGGGAACAGCGTGGGCCCTAGCCGCGGCCATCATATCAGAACCGCGCAGAACGATAGAAATCGACTGGCGTCAGTCACTGGGCTTGTCGCTGCATTCGTCACGGGGCATCCAGCGAACGGCGGCGAACCCGCGTATGGTGCCTGGGCCCACGATGACGCCCTCGTCCTGCAAGAGTCGGCGCTTCAGGATGGGGTCGCTGTAGCCGCCAAGACGGCCGCCGGATCCGACGACGCGATGGCAGGGCACGCTGGGCGACCGACAGGTTCGCATGATGGTGCCCACGGCGCGCCAGGCGCGGGGGCGTCCCGCCATCGCGGCCACATCACCATAGGTGGCGACCCGCCCAGCCGGAATCCGGCGTACGACGTGGAGTACACGCGTTTCGAACGTACTGGCGCGAGGTGTCGCCGGAGCGGTCCGTTGGACTCCGGCGCTAGGCACGAGACCTCGGCCGGACGTCTAGCACTTGGGGGTCGATTTCCACAATTCGTCGATCAGACCCCGCTGGATGAGCTTCGTGGCGAAGACGATTTGTCCGGCGTGGGCCGTGAAATGGAGCACATGGTTGAGGATCAGTTCGCCATAGGTGATGGCGGTTCCGGTCCGATCCGTCGTCTCGTCCGCTCGGCTGGGGTCGAAGCTGGATAGCACCCGATCCGCTTCTGAGATGGCGAAATCCAGGTGCGCCAGGAGGGCCTCCTTGGGTATCGGTCCAGGCTCGGAGAATTCGGTCTCACGATTTCTGACGTAGCCGGTCTCGCCGACCCCGTGGCCGATGAACCACCGGGTCGCTCCACTGATATGCAGGACGAGGTTGCCGATAGTGTTTGACCCCTCGTTGGCCCGCCACCAGATTTGTCCGTCGTTCAGCGCCTCCAGACAGGCACGGACCTGTCCCGCCTGATGCACGACCATCCGGGCGCGGGCGATTTCAAGGAGGTGTGTGTTGGCGGCGTCCGTCATGGTGGTGTCCTCTTCCACGTGGTGTCGCGGGACTCACCGGTCGCGGTGGCGAGCCCGTTTCCGGTGTCGGCCAGGCCCCGGGAGGCAGGCCAGTGACGCAGCCTACGGTCGGCGCACCATCGGCAAGTAGCATACCCCCGCGATGCCGACGTCGTATATCGCGCACGCGGTCGCGTACCAGCTTGGTAGCGCGTCGGACGGGAGTGAACCCGCCCCATGCAACAGGTCGACCACCGCGTGCCCGGCAAAACCAAGTGCGAGCATTGTCAGGGCGTGGCCCGGTTCCAGCGTGACCGCGACGGCGGCGAGCACGAGGAACCCCACGGCGAGTGCCACGTCGAGCCCGCTCCCTGGGCTCGATCCATGCGCGAGGGCGAACCCGATATAGACACCGGCTGTCAGCACCAGCATGAGCGCCGCGAATTGCGCCAGTCGTAGCTCGGCTACCAGCCGGTCCGGGGCCGACGGGTCGGCGCGAGACGCCGTCACGGACAACCGGACCAGGGCTATGGCCATGACGCCGCAGGCCAGAATCAACGCAAGGTCGGCGTCATTGATCTCCATGGTCATGGTCCGTCCTGCGAGGTGTACTCCCCGCTCGGCCTGACGGCGACGGCAGGTCCGTAGAACACGGAATTGAACAACAACCGGAACGTGCCCCACGCCTGGGGTGCGGCGACAGATCGGAGACCGCTGGCACTAGAGATACTCGAGTGGATCTATGCCGTGGGCCGCGGCGTCGAGCGGCTCCGCGACGTGCACATCCTCCTCGCCGTCACGCGTTTCCCACAGGTGGCGGGTCGGTTCGGACGGCACGCGATGGCCGTGGCCGTCTCGCAGGATGCGGACACGAGGCCGATGAGGGTCAGGCGCATGGACCTGCAGCACGATGGCGATTTCGTTGGTGCTCAGTCGTACCACGGTTCCGGGCGGATAAATGCCGATGAGCTGGACGAACCGTCGGACCAGATGTTGGTCGAACTGTGTCCCGTCATTGCGTTTCATGACCGCCAGGATGCGGTCGCTTGGGAACGCCTCCTGATACGCGCGGTGTGACCGCAGAGCGTCGTAGACATCGGCAATCCCCGTCAGCATCGTGGCCAGGTTGAGCGAGGGGCGGCGCACATCCGGATACCCCGTCCCGTCGACCCGCAGATGATGCTCGAACGCGACGCTGGGCGCCATGATCGGCATCCCCGGCGTGAGCCGGAGAATCTCCGCGCCGTCTACGACGTGCCGCTTCATGATCACGAATTCTTGTTCTGTCAGTGGTCCTGACTTCTGGAGAATCTCGAGTGGGGTGCGGACCTTGCCGATGTCATGCATGAGCGCCGACAGGCCGAATTCCCGGAGCGTCTGACGCTTGATGCCCAGCGCTTCGGCCTGCGCCATGGCCAGAATGGATACGTTCACCATGTGCGTGAACGTGTAGTTGTCGTAGCCCTTCATGGCAGTCAGCGCGATGAGGGCCGTACGGTTCTGGGCAATCGCCTCCGCGAGTCCTTCGATCGCTCCACGGGCCAGACTCAGTTCGGGGCGGCCCTCGGTCCGGGCGCTCTCGAAGATGCCCTCCGCGGAGACTGTGGCATTGTCATAGAGCCGCTTCATCGCGGCCATGTCCTGGGCGATACCGCTCTGCTCCGTCTCCCTCCCGATCCGTCCGACCGTGATGTGGCGCAGCGTGGGTGCGGCGGCTGACTCCGCTGACTGCTGTTGGGTCAGGCCGGCGACCCACGCCACGAACGTCGAGAGTTCGGTGTCAGTGACGCCCTGGCTGACCGTGATGCGGTCGATACCGGATGCCGTCAGGCGTCCAAGCAGTTCAGCCAGGGCGCCGGTGCCGCGGGAGAGCGGCGTATCGGCGACCACGAGTTGCCCGCCCACGACGCCCAGCGCGATGGAAGGGCGTGTCGTGTGAATCACGGCGAGGATATCGGCCAGGTGCACCAGGTTCTGGCGCTGGAGCGGGTGGTCCGCGGCGTAGAGCTGGAGGCTACGCACCGCGGCGGCAAACCGACGCGCCAGGTTCTCGTACGATGACGTCTCGTGCCGATCGCTCATGCTCGGCTCTCAAGGTGCGCGACTTCCGCCCGCGCCGCGGCTCGCACGCCCCAGGACCCGTGGTCGGCCGCCTCCCGCAGCACCTGCGCCGCAGACCGTAGTCGGGTCCGTCGGAGCGCCTGCGCGGCCGCCTGGCGGACGGTGCGCGTGCGAAGAGGTGACCACCGGACGCCGTCGTACAAGGCCCCACGCAGCGGCTCCACCGCTCCTTCGGTCCCTACCGCCCCGAGGGTCTGGATGGCTGCGATCTGGACCGTGGGGTGCGTCCGGTGGCTGAGATGAGTCAGGAGGTAGCGACACAGTGAGACCGCTCGGGGATCACGCTGGGCCGTCAGTTGTTCCGCCAGGGTGGCGCGGTGTCCCGCGTCCGCTTCATTGAGCACAGACACCAGGACCTCGTACGCGCGTCCATCGCCCGCCAGGATCATGGCCCGGATGGCCTCCCGTTGCACCCGAGGCTCTGAATCGTTCAACAGCTGTTTCAGGTCGTCGAGCCCGTCCCCGGCGCTAAATTCTCGCAGCAGGAAGGCTGCGGTCTGCCGGGCTTCCCACTCCGGAGCGTTCAGCAGTTGTCGGACCGCCGCACGGCCGTCGGCCCCGAAACCGAGGAGGATCTCTTGCACGGTTCGTCGGACGCGGGCGTCTGGGTTGGCCGTCAGGGCGGCGGCGAGCGGGGTGACCGTCGCGGGTCCCAGCGCGTCGCAGATCGGCGCGATGTGAGCGGCGGCCTTGTCACCGTCATCTCCGAGCCGCGCCAAGGCGTGTCCGAGCATGGACCCGGTGGTGAGTCGGTCGCAGGCCTCCGCGGCAAAGTGGGCGATCGAGTTCGGCGGGCGCGACGCCAGCCGATGCCCGCGCGTTGCCGCCAGGGTTTCGACAAACCGGCGTGCCCAGTCGAGGTCGCCGACGAGCGCCAATGCGTCGACATGTGCGCACACCGTGTCGGCGACCTCGCGCCATCGGTGTGCGTCGGTCTCCAGGGTCAGCAGGTCCAGGAGCAGTTGACTATCGAGCGACCGGAGCGCCGGATCGTCGACGGTCGAGAGCCAGGAGGCAATACGCTCTGGCGGGTCGTCGCTGGCGTGCTCCACCTGGATGGCTTGCGTCCGGACCGATGCCAACTCGTGGGCGTACTCCGCGCTGACATACTCCTGGTCGGAATACGACGTCAGGAGCGATTCAGCCCGCGCCCACAGCTTGGGGAACTCGTCGTCCTGTCCAAACGGTGATACGGCGAGGTTGTTACCGGCCAGGGACACCAGTTTGCGCCGCTCGTCTATGTCCGGAACCAGGGCCTGCAACGCTTCAGCCAGCCGTTGCGAGGCCCCCTGGTCTGACACGATCGACTTCGAGACAAAACTGACAATCTGCTCCGGTTCGACCCGTTCTGCGATGGTGTTCACGCCACGGCCTATCGCGGTGTCGTCGTGGCGATGACGCAGCAGTTGTGCCAACGTGGGGGCGTCGAGGCTGGCCATGAGCGTCGCGAGGTTGCCCACGGCGTTCGCTTCCGCACCGGCCTGACCCTTACCGACACGTTCCGTGGCCTGGCGGAAGAGGTGCGACAGCGCCTCGGCGTGCGAGATGCGGTCCGCGCAGCGCTCGGCCAACCTGACTCCGAACAATGCGAGTTTGTCGGCGTCACACACGATCTCGGCCAGCAGGGCCTGGGCCGCGGGACCCATCGCCTCCGGGTCGGCGGGCTCGAGGCAACCAAAGATTTCCTCCAGAGTCAGCGCGTCCCCCAGCGACTGGCGGCTCAGGAGACGTTCGTAGTCGACTTCGCGCAGTTCCACACACTGGAGATACTCCGCCGTGGCCATGCCACCGGAGTCGCTCCACAGGTGTCCGAGGCCACCGGCCTCGCGTATCTCATCCACCGGGCGGCCGATGAGGCCCAACAATCGCTGCCACATCGTGGCCTCGCCCGCGCCGCGCACAGTCATGCCGCCGACCCGGTGCCGGTGGAGGGCGGCCGCCAGTCCCGCCACAGCCGGGTCGGTCGTCGCAGGCGCTCGACCGTCGATCATCAGGGTGGCTGGGAGCACCGTGAGCCGCAGGGCTTTCTCCGCGGTGACGAGCCGGGCGCACTCCATCAACCGGCCGAGCGCGGCGTCCACCGAGCGGTGCGCGGCCGGATACAGGGAGAGCGCCCGCACCGACGCGGCGCAGGCGCGGGCGAACGCGATAAGACGCGCGCCCGCTTCGGGATCGAGGGGCTCTTGGGTCGGAGCGTCAGGCATAGTCGACCACGCGGCTCCTATTCTAGCCGCCGGTCGGTCGCGCCGACCACCGCGCGTCGTCCGATCCGCGTATGATCGGCGCGTCAATGACCACGTCGGCGCGCGAACCGGTTGCACCCCCCGACTGGCCTATACGCCTGGCACTGGGTGCCGTCGCCGGTGTCCTTGGCGGCGCCGCCTGGTGGTGGCAAGAGGCGCTCGACCCACGCGTGCGCGCCGCAGCCGGGCTCGTGGCGTTTCTGGCCGTGGCCGGCGCCGCCTCTACGCGCATTCGTGCGGTGAACCCTCGCGTCGTGCTGAGTGGACTGGCCCTGCAGATCGGGCTCGCCGTGCTGATCCTGAAAGTTGAGGTCGGCGGCGTGCGCCCCGTTTATCAGTTCTTCGCGGCGGTGGCGTCCGCCGCGACCCGTTTTCTTGAGTTCACCAACGTCGGCTCGCGGTTCGTCTTCGGCGTGCTGGCGGACCCCGAGCTGATGGGGCAGCAGTTCCCGAATGGGATGGTGCTGGCGTTCGCCTCGCTGCCGATCCTGATTTTCATGTCGTCGGTGTTCACGGTGCTCTATCACCTGGGGGTCCTGCAGGTGGTCGTGCGTCTGATGGCTCGCGTCATGGCGCGCGTGATGGGGACCAGCGGCGCCGAAAGCCTGTCGGCGGCGGCCAATGTGTTTCTGGGGGGCACTGAAGCGCCCATCGTCATCAGGCCCTTTATCGCCGGGATGACCCAATCAGAGCTACTGGCGTTGATGACCGGAGGGTTGGCCACCATTGCCGGCACCGTGATGGCCATCTACATCAGCCTTGGCGCTGACCCCGTGGGGGTGCTCGCGACCAGTGTGATGGCGGCGCCGTGCGGCCTGTATCTCGCCAAGATCCTGCTGCCCGAGACTGACACGCCCGCCACCGTCGGTGACGTCCGGATCGTGGTCGAACGGGAGCACGTCAACATGATCGACGCCTTGGCCTCAGGCGCATCGGACGGGACCCGGCTGGCCATCAATGTGGCGGCGATGTTGATTGCGTTTCTCGCCTTCGTTGCGATGATCGACTTCGGCCTTGGCCAGCTCAGCTCGGGTCTCAGCCTGGCCGCGATTTTTGGGGTGCTCTTCGCACCGGTGGCAGCCCTGCTTGGCATCGCGTCGAAGGACTTGCCGGCGGTCGCCGATCTGCTGGGCACAAAACTGGCCACGAACGAGTTTGTCGCGTTCATCAAGCTGAACGACGTCTACCTAGGCTCGGTCAGTGGGCACACCCTGATGGTTGCGACGTTCGCCCTGACCGGTTTTGCCAATTTCGGATCCGTTGGTGTCTTGCTCGGTGGCATCGGGGCTCTCGCCCCCACGCGCCGTGCCGACCTGGCGCGACTCGGACCGTTGGCCCTACTCGGTGGGTTCCTTGCCACCCTGCTGAACGCGGCGCTGGCGTCGATGCTGCTGTAGCGCTGTCGGTCTTACGGCAACACGTCGCAGCGCCCACGGCGTGGCAGTCGGCTCCGAGGTCTGATGCCCACGGCCTGGCTCCGCGCGGTTGATTCCGACATTGGCTATCATTGACGGCTGCGGAGGACCAGGCGAGACATGCTACCGACCATCGATTGGGAAGACGGCGCCGTCGTGATGATCGACCAGCGCAAGTTGCCTGGCCGCGAGGTGTACGTGCGGTGTCGCACCGCCAAGGACGTCGCGAAGGCGATTCAGACGATGGTGATTCGCGGCGCGCCTGCGATCGGGGTGGCGGCGGCGATGGGGCTGACGCTCGAGGTGCGCCGCAGTCACGCCACCGGCACGACGCAGCTGGCGACGGAATTCTACCGGGCGTGCGAACTGCTGGCGGCGACCCGGCCCACGGCCGTCAACCTGTTTTGGGCCATCGAGCGGATGAAGCGGGTGTTCGCGGCGGCGATGTTGGCCGGCCAGTCGACCGACGAGCTGAAGGCCACGGTTGGCGCCGAGTCGACCCTGGTGCACGACGAGGACGTGGCCAACTGTCGGGCCTTGGGGGCGCACGGCGCCGAGGTGGTTCCGGCCGACGCACGGGTGTTGACGCACTGCAATGCCGGGGCGCTGGCCACCGGCGGCTATGGCACGGCGCTCGGCGTCATCCGAGGGGCGGTCGAAGCGGGCAAACGGGTGGCGGTGTTCGCGGACGAGACGCGTCCGTTCCTGCAAGGCGCGCGGTTGACCGCGTGGGAGCTGGTACGCGACGGCATCGACACCACGGTGATCGCCGACGGTATGTCCGGGGCGCTCATGCGCGCGGGGCGGGTCGATATCGTGGTGGTCGGGGCGGACCGGATTGCTGCCAACGGCGATGTCGCCAACAAGATCGGGACCTACACCGTTGCGGTGCTGGCACGGGCGCATGGGGTGCCGTTCTACGTGGCGGCGCCGGTGTCGACGATTGACCTCTCGCTTCCGGATGGCTCGAAGATTCCCATTGAAGAGCGCGACGGCAAGGAACTCAGCCACTTGGGCCGCGCCCAACTCGCGCCACATGGCGCCCATGTCTGGAACCCGGGGTTCGACGTCACCCCGGCCGAGTACGTGACTGGCATCATCACCGAACACGGTATCTGCCGTGCCCCGTTCGACAAGAGCCTGAGGGAGGCCTGTGGTGTGGCCTGACGGTTGGACATCGTGAGCCCGACCACGCTGCTGGCAATTGAGACGTCGTGCGACGAGACCGCCGCGGCGGTGGCCGTCGACCCGGGGGCGGAGCTGCCGGCACCCGAGGTCCGGTCGAGCGTGGTCGCCTCGCAGGTGGAGATTCATCGCGAATGGGGCGGCGTGGTGCCGGAGCTGGCATCCCGGCAGCATCTACGTGACCTCTGCGGCGTCGTTGAGCGGGCATTGGCCGACGCCCGCATTGGTTGGGCGGATCTCGATGCCATTGCGGTGACCCAGGGTCCCGGGCTCGTGGGGTCGCTCCTCGTGGGGGTGGCTTTTGCCAAGTCGCTGGCGCTCGCACTGGGGCGTCCGTTGGTGGCGGTCAACCACCTGGCCGGCCACATCGAGTCCCTGTTTCTGTGTCAGCCAGATCTGCCCCTACCCGCGGTGGTGCTGGTTGTCTCCGGTGGGCACTCCAGCCTCTATCACCTCCCCGACGCCAGCACCTACCACCTGGTGGGCCGGACGCGCGACGACGCGGCCGGGGAAGCGTTCGACAAGGTCGCGAAACTGCTGGGGTTGGCCTACCCGGGTGGACCGGTGATCGACCGCCTCGCTCGCGCTGGTGATGAGCAGGCCATGCGGTTTCCAGTGGCTCGGATGACCCACCCCGCTCGCGCGCCGGGGGCGCCCACCGTCCGTCCTCCCGGATTCCCGCTGTCGCCGGGGCGGCTCGATTTCTGTTTCAGCGGACTCAAGACGTCGGTCGCCCGGCATGTGCAGCGCCACGAAGCTGCGCACAGTCGCCCTCTGAACAAACAGGAATTGGCGGATGTCTGCGCCAGTTTTCAGCGCGCGGTGGTCGATGCGCTCCTCGATCGGACGTTCGAGGCGGCGCGGAGATTTGGGGCCGCGAGCGTCGGCATCGCGGGTGGGGTCTCGGCCAACAGCCGCTTGCGCGACGTGGCGACGGCGGGCGGGGACGAGCGTGGCCTGCCAGTCGTTTTTCCCACCTTGCATCTCTCGACCGACAACGCGGCGATGATTGCCGCGGCCGGGTTGCGCCAGTTACGCGTCGGCGCCACCGCCTCGCGAGAGCTCAAGGCCCTGCCGACATTGCCGCTCGACGCGGGCGGCGCCGCGTGAATCGCGAGTTTCCCTCTCGCCCCATCATTGGCGTGGGTGGTGTCCTGTTCATCGACGAACGCGTGGTCCTGGTCAGACGGCGGCATGCGCCGTTGCAAGGACACTGGAGCCTTCCCGGCGGTGCCGTCGAGGTCGGCGAGGGGTTGCGAGACGCGGTGTGCCGCGAGCTGCGGGAGGAGATCGGCGTTGAGACTCGGGTGGGTCCGCTCATCGAACTGTGTGAACGGATCACCCGGGACCCGGACGGCCGGGTGCGCTATCACTTCGTGCTGGCTGACTACCTCTGCGAGCAGGTTGGCGGCAGCCTCCACCCTGGGTCAGATGCCGCGGCGGTCGCGCTTGCGGACCCCGAGAGTCTGGCGCCGTACGCCCTGACGGACCTGACGCGCGCGGTGATTGCCAGAGCTGTCGACCTGCGTTGACACTGCTGAAACCGCGATGCTACCGTCGCTCACCCGGGGGTCCCCGCGCAGCGCCGCGTGGGGTGCGGGGCGTCGCCCCGTCGAATGGGGTGCGGGGCGTAGCGCCGTGGAAGCCGGCCGCGCGAGAATGCGCGGCCCGCGGCGGGGAGTGGGGCTCCCGGGGGTCCCCGCGCAGCGCCGCGTGGGGCGCGGGGCGTAGCCCCGTCTAAATATGACCACCAGAGCGAACGCCTGGAATCTCCTGACCCAATACACCAGCAACGACCGGTTGCTGAAGCACGGCCTCGCGGTCGAGGCCTCCGTGCGTGGGTACGCGCGGCTATTTGGCGAGGATGAAGAGGCCTGGGGGATCGTCGCCTTGCTGCACGACTTCGACTACGAGCGATGGCCCGACCCCGAGCACCATCCCTACCGTGGCTGCGAGATCCTGCGGGTGCAGGGCTACCCGGAGTACGTGATGCGCGCCATCCTCTCGCACGCGGACTACTCCGGGGTACCTCGGGAGTCGCGGCTGGAGCACACGTTGTTCGCGTGTGACGAGATGTCGGGATTTGTGACCGCTGCGGCGCTCGTGCGTCCGTCGCGCAGCGTGCTCGACCTCGAGGCCAAGTCCGTCAAGAAGCGGATGAAAGACCAAGCGTTCGCGCGTGCGGTGCCGCGTGAAGACCTGCGTCGAGGCGCCGATGAACTGGGCCTGTCCCTCGACGAGCACATCGCGAACGTCATTGCGTTCATGCGTCTTCACGCTGACGCACTTGGATTACGCGGGACGCTCTAGACAGACCGGTGGCCTCCTACCGATGCGTGCGAACCTCCATAGGTCGGTGTCCGTATTGGTCCTACAGTGATGTCAACCTCCGCATCTGAGGAGCCGGTCGCCCGGCTCGACAACGTCACTGTGCGCTTCGGCGCGCAGGAGGCGTTACGGAACGTGGCGGCGAGCTTTCCGCCGGGCGCGGTCGGCCTCCTTGGACCGAACGGCGCCGGCAAGAGCACCCTGCTCAAGGTGCTGCTCGGCTTCGTCAAGCCAAGCGCCGGCCGCATGGACGTGCTGGGGCTCGATGTCGCCAAGGACCCACAACGCGTTCGCGCCCGCCTGGGGTACATGCCGGAATCGGACGGGCACATCCCAGGCATGAACGCGGTGTCATTTGTGGCGTACTGTGCCCAGCTGGCCGGTCTGCCCCGCAGCGACGCGATGCAGCGTGCGCACGAGGTCCTGTACTACGTGGGGCTCGGCGAGGCGAGATACCGGAACACTGAGACCTACTCGACTGGGATGAAACAGCGGATCAAGCTGGCTCAGGCGTTGGTGCACGACCCCGACCTGCTGTTTCTTGATGAACCGACGAACGGCCTGGATCCCTAGGGCCGGGACGAGATGCTCGAACTGATCGTCGATCTCGCCACGCGGAAAGGCGTGAATCTCATCCTGTCGTCCCACCTGTTGCCAGATGTCGAGGCCACGTGCGGCCGCGTGGTGGTCATGTATCAAGGCGCGGTCGCCACCCAGGGGTCCATCGACGATCTCAAGGGGCGACGGCGGCAGGTCTTCGAAGTGCGCATCAAAGGTGACGCTGAGGCGTTCCTCCGCGCTCTGAAGGCGGCCGGGGCGGACTGCCACGGGACGGGCGAGGATCTCCTGCGGGTGTCCGTCGCACCAGACCAGGGCCCTCGTGACCTCTTTGGCCTTGCGGCGCAGCATCAGGTCCAGGTCCGGCACCTGCGACCCAGCGTGCCGACCCTCGAAGATGTGTTTGCGGCAGCGATCGGAGAGGAATGACTCCCATCCATGACCAGAGTTACCGTCGCTACGCCGGCGTGCGTCAGCCTCCCGGCACTGCCTGGTTGACGATCGCGCAGACCGGCATCCGCATCGTGCTCGAGAAGAAGCTGTTCCTGCTCGTGCTCCTGGCTGCTTGGGGGCAATTCTTTGTCCGAGCGGTCACGTTCTACCTCGCCGCCAATTTCCCCAACCTCGAGATACTGGCTCCGTCGGTCGAAACGTTCCGGCAATTCTTTGAGATCCAAGAGATTTTCGTGCTGTTCGTGACGGTGTATGTCGGGTCCGGACTGATATCGAACGATCGACGCTCGAACGCGCTGCAGATCTACCTGTCGAAGCCGCTGTCCAGGGTCGAGTATGTCGCCGGTAAGCTGGCCACGCTGGTGTTCTTTCTCATCCTGGTGACATTGGCTCCAGCCCTGGCGCTGTTGTTTCTGCAGATGATGTTCTCGGCCAGCCTTGCGTTCGTTGGCGCCAACCTCTTTCTGATTCCAGCCATCACCCTCTACGCCCTGATCGAGGTTCTCCTGTCCGCGTTCACGATGTTGGCGCTGTCCTCGTTGACCGCGAGCGCGCGCTACACCGCGATGCTCTACGCCGGTGTGGTGCTCTTCACCGCCGCACTGTTCAGCATTCTCTTTGGCATCACGAACGGTTCGGGGCTGGCGTGGCTCTCATTCCGGGCGAATCTCGATCAGATCGGTGATGTCATCTTCCGCTTGCCGCCACGGTTCGATTCACCGTGGCTCCTTTCGGTCGGCGTGGTGTTGCTCCTCATCGGCCTGTCCGCAGTCGTCCTCGAGCGACGTGTCCGTGGGGTGGAGGTCGTTACGTGAGCACCCCCGTGGTGGCCGCCGCCCATGTGTCCAAGTGGTACGGTCAGGTCATCGGTCTCAATGACATCTCTGTGGAGGTGCGGCCTGGCGTCACCGGGCTGCTGGGACCCAACGGGGCAGGCAAGTCAACGTTTCTGAAACTGATCACGGGGCAGCTGAAGCCCAGCAAGGGGACCGTCCGTGTGCTCGGGGAGCCCGTTTGGGGCAACCCCGGCCTGTATGCGCGCCTTGGGTTCTGTCCGGAACAGGACTCGTTCTACGAACGGATGACCGGACTGCAGTGGGTCATGGCTCTGGTCCGTCTGAACGGTCTTTCCGAGGCGGCGGCCCGCGACGCGGCGCGGCAGGCGCTAGACACGGTGGGGCTGCTCGATGCTGCGGACAAGAAAATCGGCGCGTACAGCAAGGGAATGCGGCAACGGGTGAAGCTGGCCCAGGCCGTGGTGCACCACCCCGAGCTCCTGGTGCTCGACGAACCGCTGGCCGGCATGGATCCGATCGCGCGACGCAAAGTCATGCGGCTGATCCAGCGCTGGGGACACGAAGGCAAGAGCGTGCTCGTTTCGAGTCATATCCTGCACGAAATCGAGTCGATGACATCCACGATTCTGCTGATCAACAACGGTCGGATCCTGGCCGAAGGCAATATTCATCAGATTCGTGACCTCATCGACGAGCACCCCCACACGGTGAAGATTCGGGGGAGCGATCCGCGGCGTCTCGCCCGTGCGTTCATCGAGCACGACGGCGTGCGGAGTCTGAGCTTCGAAGCCGACGCGGTCATAGTCGAGACCGGAGCGCCGGATGCGTTCTACAGTCGACTGACTCAGATCGCCGCGAGCGGAGAACTGGGCGAGGTGCACGAAGTGAGCTCGCCGGATGACAACCTGCAGGCGGTGTTCGAGTATCTGGTGAAGTAGCCGTGCCCAAGACTGGCGATGTGATGGCCACACCGACCCCCCCATCGACGACCCCCTCGACCTCGGCTTCGGCCGTTTCGCCGTCCTTCATCCAATCGGCCTGGCGCGTCTACGAGTTGTCGCTCGGTCAGATGCTCTGGTCGCGGCGCACCGTCTTCATGGCGTTGGTGGTGGGTGGCCCCGTCGTGGTGGCGGTGATCTTGCGCGTGCTGGTCGGCCTGGACCTGATCTCCGGGCGCGGGATGGTCGACGGTCGGCCCATCACGGTGGACGGGCCGATCATCTTCGGCTTGATGATCTGGGGCTTCTATCTGCGATTCTCGGTGCCTTTACTCGGGGTGTTCTACGGGACCGCCCTCATTGCGGACGAGGTCGAGGACAAGACTATCACGTACCTGTTCACGCGTCCGCTGTCGCGGGGCGCCGTGCTGGTCGGAAAATACTTGGCGTATCTGGCCAGCACGGGTCTGGTGGTGCTGCCCTCGGTGATGCTGGTGTTTTTTCTCGTCGTGCCCATGCTGGGTGGCGACATCGGGTCGACGTTTCCGAACCTGGTGACAGACCTGGCGCTGCTCGCGGTCGGGCTCGCCGTGTATGGCGCCCTCTTTGCGCTCGTCGGGGCGTGGTTCAAACGGCCGCTGCTC
>SXOW01000259.1 GCA_005778315.1 Acidobacteriota bacterium | reverse complement strand
CTACCGCCTCAATGTGCATCTGATCCACGTTCCGCCGCTTCGAGCACGACTGTCTGATTTGCCGGTCCTGGTCACGCAGCTGCTGAGCGACATCGCCACCCGCTTCGGTGTCCGGCCGACCGTGGCACCGCCGGAGGTGGTGGCTCAGCTCGCGCGATACGATTGGGGCAAAAACAATGTTCGCGAGCTCAGGAATTGTCTGGAGCGGATGGTGATCGCAGCCGACGACGTGACCCTCGGGCTCGATGATGTTCCTGACGAAATATGTGACCATGCCGGAGGTGACACGGACCTGTCGTCTCCGGGACCGTCGACGCTGAAGGCGCTGCGATCGCGCGCCGAGCGCCGCATCGTGGTCGAGGCGCTCGATGCCAACGAGTGGCATATCTCGCGCACTGCCCGCCAACTCGGTCTCGGCGACCACTCGAGTCTCCTGAAAATCATGCGGCGGCACGCCCTCAGTCGGTCGTCAGACCACTAGCCGCTGCGGACGCGGGCCGTCGGCTATCGTTCGGCGGCCCGCAGACGTCCAACTCGCACCGTGCTCCCGCCTCTGAGCGTGACGGTCACCTCTGGGAGTTCTGCGGAGGCTGGTGGTGAGACCACCAGCAGATATTGAGCGCCGAGTTCACGGCCAATCGCCTCGACGGTCTCGCCAAGCTCGGCTGGTTCGTTGAGGATGCGAAACGCGCCCCCGGTGCTCTGGGCCAACCGCGCGAAGTTTGTGAGCGGGATCTGCGCGGCCGACAGGCCGTAGAACAGGATGCCGTGCTCGACAAGTTGCGCGACCAGGTGATCGATGTCGCCGGTGAGATCGCGAGCTCGACGTCGACCGCGGACCTGGGACGACTGAAAGTCAGACGGGGCGATTTCACTGGCCTGACCCAGCATGAGAATGACCGGTCGCGGGGCGTCCCTGGCGACGAGGTCGTCGATCGCCTGCACGATGGCGGCGTCCAACTCGTCGTCGACGCTTTGCATGTCGACGACACTGTCCTCATCGAGACTCCCGATAAAGGTCGAGAGTCCGGCCGTCAGGTGCCGCTGCGGGACCGCCAAACCTTCAAAGATAGCCACGACCTGCACGGTCGACGGGGCGGGATCAACGCTGACCAGTTCGATCTCGGCGTCGCCGCGTCGGACCATGAAGTCGTTCCGGGTCAATCCCGAGACCGGTACGCCTGCGTCATCGAGCACCGTGACCAGCAGGTGGTCCGCGGCCTGGGCGGAGGCGTGTGGGACCGCCAGCGTGAGGAGAACGGCGCCGGCCAAGGCCATCGTCCTGGCCCGCGTCTCGGGAGACGACGGCGGTCGAGCGGCGTTGTCGGCGTGGCCTCCTTGACCTGCGAGACGTCGTCTGGTCATCGTGGTCGTGGCATGTACTTCTTGAGGTCGCGAGGACCCACCTCGGCGGCGTAGATATTCCCGTCGGCGTCCACCGCGAGGCCTTCAGCCCCGCTCGTGGCGCCACGCTCTGCCGCATCCGGGATGAATGTGGTGACCGTCCCATCTGCCGCGCTCCCGATACGGATACCCCGCCGCACGTTCGGGTGGTGGCCATAGCCGCCCTCATTGTCTCGCGACTCTGAGTCCGCCACGTAGAGCACGTCGGCCTGATCGATCGCGAGTCCACTCGGTCGCCCGAACTGTGTCCACGAGTCGAGGCGCGTCCCCTCCTGATCGAAAATCTGGATACGGTTGTTGGTGCGGTCCGCCACGAACAAGCGGCCTTGGGAGTCCATGGCGAGCGAGTGGGGACCCTCCAGTTCGTCGGGACCGCTGCCGTGCCGTCCCCAGGTCTTGATGAATGTGCCGTCGGCGGCGAACCTGACGATTCTGGCGTTCGTGTCCGGACCGTGACCATCGGCAACGAAGATGTCGCCGTTCGGGGCTACCAGGACGTCGGATGGTTGATTGAACGTATATTGCCCGCCGCCCGGCACACCCGCGCGCCCCAGGGTCATCAGGAGCTCGCCCCGCGGACTGAACTTGAATACCTGATGCCCCTTGCCGTTGGACGGCTCGACCCCGTGATCGGTCACCCAGACGTTGCCATCTGGGTCGAGGTGGAAGCCGTGCGGAAAATTGAACAAGCCGGACCCGAAACTGTCGAGGAGTCGACCGGAGGGGTCGAGATGCAGAATCGGATCGAGATCCGAATCGACGCAGCTGTTCGCGCCGCAGCGGTCGTAGGCCCAGATGCTCCCGTCGGCCGCCACATCGACACCGGCCGTCGCACCGAACCGTCGCCCTTGCGGCAACTTCGACCAGTTGAGCACCGTCAAATAGTTGTGCGACAGGTTGTTCGGCGGGGGTGTGCCATCCTGGGCACGCGCCGTGGCCGTGCCGACCAGCAGGACAAGGAGCACCACCGGCGCGCGGTGTGGCGTCTGCCAGATTCGCATAGCTGAGAGTCGGGAGGAGCCGCGTCGATGCGCTCGGCCCGACACCGCGTGGCGGATAAGCCGCCCCAGTCGCGAATTATATCGGCGTCAGCAAGGACGCGAGTAGCTCAGCCGGGTGCCGGGCCACCACGCCGGCCAGGTCGTGCACCTGGTGCCGGCAGGAGACGCCGGAGGCCACCAACGCGTCGTGTGGGCCCAACGCGCGGGCGGCCGGCAGCAGACGTCGTTCGCCAACCTGCTGCGAGACCTCGAAATGCTCTTGCGCGTAGCCGAATGACCCCGCCATGCCGCAGCAGCCCGCGTCCAGCTCGATGACCTCCGCACCTGGAATTCTGTTCAACAGCGCGCGCGCCGGAGGCACCAAACCAAGCGACTTCTGGTGGCAGTGACCATGGAGCAGGAGCCGCTGCGGGCCCGCCTTGAACGTCACCTGCGCCGGCTCCGCCGTCAGCACGCGCGCCAGCCACTCCTCAAAAAGCACGCAGGATGCGGCGACCTCCCGAGCGTGGCGCTGGTCGTCGCCCCGAAGCAACGACGGAAGGTCGTCGCGTAACGACGAGAGACAACTCGGCTCGAGCACGACGATGGGAGTGCCGGCGGCGGCGAGTGGATGCAGCCGCCGCGTCGTCTCCGCGGCGCGCCGTCGTGCGTCGTCCAGAAGCCCCTGGGAAATCAGGGGCCGGCCGCAGCAGGCATCTGGTCCCAGGCCGATCCCGATCCCCGCGCGGTCACTCACCGCCCCCACCGCCAGACCAATCTCGGGGTGGTAGTAGTTGGTGAACGTGTCGTTGAACAGGACGACATCGGGTGGGCTCTGCCGTGCGGGTCGCTCCTGCCAGCGGGACGCCAGCGTGCGCGTGGCCCACCTCGGCAGCGGTCGGCGCCGATCGAGTCCGAGGAATCGTTCGTTGACGGACCGAACCAGTGGACTGGAGAGCAGAGGATTGATCACCCGCGCGAACGGGCTGGCCCACGCCGAGACCTCATGGATGCCCCCGAGCAGGCGCGCTCTGAGGGGCGTGCCGTGGCGGCTCCAGTAGTCGGCGAGGAACTCGCTCTTGAAACGTGCCATGTCGACGCCGACCGGGCATTCGGCCTTGCACGCCCGACACTCCAGACAGAGGTCGAGCGCGTCATAGACGCCTTGGTCGCCGAGGCCCACGTCTCCGAGGGTTCCGTTCATCGCAGAGCGGAGCGCATTGGCGCGACCCCGCGTGGAGTGCGCCTCGTCCCGCGTCACCATGTAGGATGGGCACATCGTGCCGTCGAGCGTCTTCCGGCACGCGCCGACGCCGCTGCACATCTCGACCGCCCGGCCAAGGCCGCCGTGCTCGGTGTAGTCGAAACGGGCGGGTGGATCCGGCGTCTGGTACCCGGCGCCGTATCTGAGGTTCTCGGTCAATCCAGGGGTATCGACGATCTTGCCAGGATTGAAGATGCCGTCCGGGTCGAACGTGCGTTTGATCTCGCGGAACGCCTCATAGATCTGTGTCCCGAACATCTGCTCCATGAACGGCCCGCGGACCAGGCCGTCGCCGTGTTCGCCGGAGAGGGCCCCGCCAAACTCGAGCACCAGCGCCGCGATGTCGCGAGCGATCGCCTCGAACTGGGCCACCCCGGCCGCGGTCTTCAAATCGACCACCGGGCGCACGTGCAAGCAGCCGACCGAGGCGTGCGCGTAGATGCCGGTACGACTGCCGTGACGGTGCACGACATCGAGGAATCGCTCGATGTAGTCGCGCAGCCGGTCTGGCGCCACCGCGGTGTCTTCGACGAACGAGATGCTCTTGGCGTCGCCTTTCATCGCCATCGAGAGCCCCAGCGACGATTCCCGCAACTTCCAGATGCGCGCTTGCGCCTCCGCCGTCTCAGCCCGTGCGGTCCGGGCCGCGATGCCGTGTGCCTGCAGGTCGGCCTCAATCGCCGCCAGTCGTCCCGGGAGTTCACGGGCGTCGTCCGCGTACAGCTCGACGCAGAGCAGCGCGCCGGGCGTGTCGTCGCTCTGGAGCACCGTCCGGCGAAGCGCGTCCAGGGCCGGGCTCTCCCGTGCGTGGTCGAGAATGAACCGATCCATGATCTCGATGGCGGACGGTGTGTGCGTCAGGATGATGGGCGTGGCCCCCAATGCGTCCAGCAACTCGTCGAATTCGAGCGACAGCACCGCTTTGGCCCGTGGCAACGGGACCAGGTTCAGCCGGGCTTCGACCAGGACGCCAAGGGTGCCCTCTGAGCCGACCACGAGCTTCGCGAGATTGCAGGGTTGGTCAGGGTCAGTGAACGCATCCAGGTTGTAGCCACCGACGCGACGCATGACCTTCGGAAATCGGCGGTCCACCTCCGCCGCATGCTCGACGCCCAGCCTATGGACCGTCCGGTAGCATTGGCCCTCGAGGGTGTCAGCGTCACAGGCTGCCGCCAGCTCAGCCCTGTCCAGCGGACGAAAATGGGCGACCGACCCGTCACCCAGCGCGACATGCAGGTCAAGGACATGGTCGATGGTCTTGCCATAGAACACCGAGCGGGCGCCGCTGGAGTTGTTGCTGACCATGCCGCCGATGGTGGCCCGGCTGGCGGTCGAGATGTCTGGCGCGAAACGGAGCCGGTGGGGCAGGAGTGCGGCGTTCAATTCGTCAAGCACGAGACCTGGCTCGACCCGCACCCACCGCTCTTCGGCATTCACTTCGAGGATGCGGTTGAAGTACTTTGCGGTATCGAGCTGCACCCCGCGGCCGATCGCCTGTCCGGCTTGGGACGTGCCACCCCCCCGCACCGTGATCGAGGACCGGTGGCGCCGAACAATCCCAATGGTGCGGAGGATGTCCTCGCGGGACCGCACCATCACGACCCCGGCCGGTTCGATCTGATAGACGCTGGCGTCGGTCGAGTAGAGCAGACGGGTGACCGGGTCGAATCGCACGTCCCCGTCCAGTGAGGCTTCGAGGTCTCGTTGGAGCGGTCCTCTCACGCGGGGAGTATACGGGATTGACCGACGCACGCGCGTGTTCCGGACGCCGTCGTCGAATCGACAGAGTAGAATCTGCCAATGCCCTATCGCGCCGGCCGTCATTTTCTGCAGATTCCCGGTCCGACGAACGTGCCGGATCGGGTCTTGCGAGCCATGTCCCGCCCCACCATCGACCACCGCGGACCGGAGTTTCAGGCCCTCGCGCACGAGGTGTTGCGCGGCCTCCGAGAGGTCTTTCAGACCCAGCACGCGATCGTGATCTTCCCCGCATCAGGTTCGGGTGCCTGGGAAGCGGCCTTGGTCAACTGTTTGTCACCGGGCGACCGTATTCTGATGTTTGAATCAGGGCAGTTCGCCACGCTGTGGAAGCAGATGGCCGACGCACTGGGATTCGACGTCGTGTGGATTCCGGGGGACTGGCATCACGG
>SXOW01000024.1 GCA_005778315.1 Acidobacteriota bacterium | reverse complement strand
GTGGACGTGGTCGTGCTCAAGTACGATCCCGCGACCGAGCGCGTCTCGCTCGGGCACAAGCAGCTCGTGCAGGATCCCTGGGCGACCGTCCAGGACCGCTACCCCGTGGGGGCGCGCATGAGCGGCAAGGTGGTGAGCCTCACCGACTACGGCGCCTTCGTCGAACTCGAGTCCGGGGTCGAGGGCCTCATCCACGTGTCCGAAATGTCGTGGAGCAAGCGCGTCAAGCATCCGTCGAAGGTGCTCGATGTTGGCGATACGGTCGAGTCGATGGTGCTCGGCGTCGATCCCCAGGCCCGGCGTATTTCGCTCGGCTTGAAACAGATCGAGTCCAACCCGTGGCACCAGTTGGCCGATACCTACCCCATCGGGTCGACGCTGACCGGAAAGGTGCGCAACCTGACCGAGTTTGGCGCGTTCGTGGAAGTGGAAGAAGGTATCGACGGACTCATCCACATCTCGGATATGTCCTGGAGCAAGCGGCTGAAGCACCCCTCTGAGGTGCTCACCAAGGGGGACGAAGTCGAGGCGATGGTGCTGAACGTCGACCCCGACAACCAGCGGTTGTCGCTCGGGCTGAAGCAGCTCCACACCGATATCTGGGACGAGTTCTTCGAGCACCACCAGGTGGGCTCCATTGTCGAAGGCAAGGTGATGCGCATCACCAACTTCGGCGCGTTCGTCGAGCTGGCCGAGGGCATCGAAGGGTTGATTCATGTGTCGGAGTTCGACGACCAGGGTGGGATGGAGAAAGTCGAACTGAAGGTCGACGAGGTGACGAGCATGAAGATCATCAAACTCAGTCCCGCGGAACGCAAGATCGGCCTGAGCATTCGCGCCGTGAAGTCTGACGACTATGAGGCCGATTGGGACTCGTACGGCGACGGGTCCGGCTCCTCGCAGGTCACGCTGGGCGACCACTTCAAAGACCGGAGCTAGTCCAGGGGCCAGGGGCGACGACGCGTTTGGAACACCGGCCGTCGAGGGCCGAACAAGCAGGGGGCATCTTGGCAGTTCTCGGGAGCATGACGAAGGCGGCGCTCGTCGAGGAAGTGTCTCGCGTCGCCGACCTGACCAAGAAGCACTCGGAGGTGATCGTCGACACTGTGTTCCGCAGCATCATTCTCGCGCTGCGCCGTGGAGAGAAGATCGAATTGCGTGGGTTCGGCAGCTTCAGGCTACGTCAGCGCGAACCGCGCAAGGGGCGTAACCCCAAGACCGGCGACCGCGTGCATGTCCCACCGAAGAAGGTGCCCTACTTCAAGCCGGGCAAAGAGCTCAAAGAGCTGATCAACCACGAAGCGCCGTTCGTGCCGGAGTCCACATCGACCCCGGTCCCAGGCTCCGGGTTCACCCCGCACTAGCGACCCGCACCCGGCGCCACTGATTGGGCCGGAGTGGGTGTGCGTGTGAGGGTGCGCGACCCCTGCCCACCGAGCGGAGCCGTGTGGACGTGGGACAGCGAGGCCAGGCGCAAGCGAGCATGGAACGACTGTGGGCGCCCTGGAGGCTCGACTACGTGACAGGCGCCGCTGGCGCCACAAGCCCGGACTGCGTCTTCTGCGTCGCGCTCCGCTTGCCTGAGCCGGAATCGCTGGTGGTGGCGCGGGGCGATCGTTGTTTCGTCGTGCTCAACCGGTATCCCTACAGCAACGGCCACCTGCTCGTGGTACCGAACCGGCATCTTGGTTCGCTGGCCGAGACGACCGCAGCCGAGTTGGCCGAACTGATGGCCCTCACGCGTCGCGCCGAGATGGCTCTGACCGAGGCCTATTGCCCCGACGGGCTGAACATCGGGATCAATCTGGGTCGATCTGCCGGCGCCGGGGTGCCGGGGCACCTACACGTCCATCTGGTGCCTCGGTGGGACGGGGACACCAATTTCATGACCGTGATAGGTGAGACTCGGGTGGTGCCCGAGGAGCCGCCCCGCACGCTCGCGCGCCTGGTCCCCATCTTCGAACGTTTGGCCCACGAGGCGGTTCAGGGCTGAACCTGCGCGATCTCACTGGCCGCGATGACCATCCGCTGGACCTCGGACGTGCCTTGGTAGATTTCGGTCGCCCGGACGTCTCGGACCAGACGCTCCGCCGTTGAGCCGCGCCGATACCCTTCGGCCGCGAAGATTTGCATCGCCCGATCCGCAGCTCGATGCGCGGCTTCGGAGGCGTACACCTTGGCCATGGCCGCCTCGGTCGTACAGCGCTCCTGGGTATCCTTGGCGGCGGCGGCCCGGTAGGTCAGCATGCGCGCGGCCTCAAGTTCGGTGGCCATGTCTGCCAGCATCCACTGCACACCCTGGTAACGCCCGATCGGTCGCCCGAAGGTGTGCCGTCGTTGCGCGTGGGCGAGCGCCACGTGGAATGCGGCCTGACCAATGCCCAGCGCCTGCGCCGCAATGGCCACGCGCCCGCCGTCCAGCGCCCACAGCGCGATCCGAAAGCCGTCCCCCTCCGGTCCCACTCGCGCGTCCTCGCCGACGTGTACCTCATCGAGCGTGATGGGGCGGCACCCGAGCCCGCGGACCCCCAGCGAGTCCACCACGCCGCCGGCGCGCACGCCGTCGGCGTCGGCTGGTACGAGGAACGCGGATACACCGCGTCCGCCGATGTCGGGCGTCGTCGCCGCGAACACCACCATGACGTCCGCCGCTTCGGCGTTGGCGACCCAGACCTTGCGGCCCGTGATTCGATACCCGTTGCCCTCGCGCACCGCGGTCGTGCGTTGCTGGCCGGCGTCGGTGCCCGCATCAGGTTCAGACAGCGCGAACGCCCCGAGTGCGTCACCTGTCGCCAGGCGTCTCAGCCACGCCGCACGCTGGTGTGGCTGGCCGAAGGCCGCGACCAATTCGGCCACCAGCGAGTTGTTCACCGCCAGGATCACAGCCAGAGTCGCGCTGGCGCGGGCGATCTCCTCCACGGCAAGCGCATAGCTCACGTAATCGCGCCCGCCGCCGCCGTCAGCCGTGGGGATCGTGACGCCCATGAGTCCGCGGGCGCCGGCCTCGCGAACCAGGTCGTGCGGGAATCGGTTCTCGGCATCGATGGCCGCGGCCCGCGGGGCGACCCGCGTCTGGGCGAACTCGCGGACTGATCCCCGAAATGTCTCCTGGGCGTCGGTGAGTTCCAGTCGCATGGGGTCCCTGTGGTCGACGTCGCACGATCGCCCAGTTCGCTCGTCGATCATACGCGAGCTGGCGATGGCCAGGCGTCTCCCGAGGCCGTGTGCTGGCCTCCCGAAACGAATGCCCACGGCGTCCGGCAGCCGACTCTGGCGACGCGGGAGACCCGGGCCCGGTGGTATCATGGGACGCCAGCGTCCTGGGACATGGCGCGGCCGTCGGCCGCACCGCGCATGCCCTTGAAACCATCAGGAAGGGTCCCTATGTTCAGCACTCGATGGTACACGTCGCCGTCTCCCGGACCGCGCCGGAGCGGCTGGTCCACGCTGGCCATCGTTGTCCTGGTGCTCACGTGGCTGGTTCCGCGTGCCGGTCATCTGCAGGCGCAGGCGCCTGCGCAGCCGCCGGACGCCCCCCCGACGCAGACCGTGGCCTCCGCCGAGGCACCAGACGGCGCACAACCTGATGTCCCGGTCTTTCGGTCCGGGATCAACTTCGTGCGGGTGGACGCCATTGTCACGGATGAAGATGGGAATACCGTCGATGACCTGGCCATTGACGACTTCGAGATTTTCGAGGACGAGCTGCAGCAGCAGATTGAGACGTTCAAGCAGGTGGAGCACACCGGCGAGTTCGACCCGTCGTTGCCGTTACCCGGGAGTATTCGTAACGAGTTCGACCTCCAACGCGAGGCATCCCGAGAGGATTCGCGTATTTTCGTGTTCTTCCTGGACGACTATCACGTGCGGGACTACAACGCGATCAAGATGACCCAGCCCTTGGTCGACTTCGTGCTGAATGATCTGTCGCCGACTGATCTGGTTGGCGTCATGTACCCGCTCACCCCGACCTTTGATGTCACCTTGACCAGGGACCACGCCCACATCGTGCATGCGCTGCAGCGATTCGAGGGACGTAAGTACAACTACGACCCACGCAATACGTACGAGCAGCAGTACGTGTACTACCCGACCACCGACGTCGAGAAAATCCGGAACGATGTCAGCTTGTCGGCGCTCAAGGCGCTGGCCATGAAGCTGGGGGGGCTGCGCGAAGGCCGCAAGTCGATCATCGTGCTGAGTGAGGGCTATTCCGACTATGTACCGCCACAACTCCGCGACGAGGCCGCGGGGGGTGGGCGCATGCGGAGTACCAGTCGCTACGACCCGCTGGCGGGTTCGACCCGCTATGAAGAGTCGTCGGCGTTGTTCCAGGACATGGGTATGCGCGCGAATCTTGTCTACACCGCCGATATCGCGAATCGCAACAACACAAGCTTCTACATGGTCGATCCCCGTGGCCTGGCGGTGTGGGAATACGACATGAGTACCGTGCCGATCGATCACGAGACTGATCAGCGCATGTTGCGGGACCTCCAGAGCACGCTGTATTTGCTGGCCGACGAGTCGGACGGACGGGCCATCATCAATCGCAACGACATTGCGCCGGGGCTGGCACAGATCGGGGCCGACCAGACGTCCTACTATCTGCTCGGGTATACATCCATTGCGGCGCCGACCGACGGCGAGTTTCACGAGATCACGGTTCGCGTGAAACGTCCGGACGTGAAAGTCAGGCATCGCAGGGGCTACTACGCGCTGACGGAAGCCAACGCCGCGCGGATACTGGCGCCGTCGCCCCAGCCTGAAACCCCGAAGGCGGTGGATCGGGCCCTGTCGATGCTGGCAGAGCCCATGCGCGGTCGGTTGGTACGGACGTGGGTCGGCGCGCGTCGTGGCGAGAGCGGCAAGACGCAGTTGACGTTTGTGTGGGAACCGGTCAGCACTGGCCAGAGTCGCCGCGGGGAGACGGCGTCCCAAGTGACGTTGATGGCCATGAGTGATGACGCCGCCTATTTCCGCGGCGACGTGCCCGCGCGTTCGGCGACGTCGTGGACCGCGCGGTGGAAGAACTCAACGTACCGGACTTT
>SXOW01000258.1 GCA_005778315.1 Acidobacteriota bacterium | reverse complement strand
TGCACGTGGGTCATGTCAAGTATCCGTACACCCTCAAGGGCTTTCATGGCGTTCTCCGTAGAATGGTCGTCGGCGGCGACTGCGGCCCCACATTATGGCACCGACCAGGGACCACTGGCTCAGTGTGTGGGCAGCCGGATGACGAGGACCGCGCCCCCGGTCTCGGATGAGTCGACGGTCAACGTCCCGTGATGCATCTCCACCACCCGCTTGGCGGTGGCCAGCCCCAACCCGCTTCCGCGATGCTTGGTCGTCACGAACGGTTCGAATAGCCGGTCTCGAATCTCGGGGTCGAGCCCGGGGCCGTCGTCTGAGACGCGAATCTCGCACCAGTCTGGGTCGGACTCGACCGTGACCTCGATCCGTCCGTGCCCGCCAATCGCCTGGGCGGCATTCAGCAGGAGATTGGACAGCACCACCTGGAGCTGCGCGGCATCCACCCGCAGCGTTGGCCCGTCGGACGGCAGCACGATCTCCACATCGGCCCAGAGCGGGTCGTGACTGAGCATTGACGCGGTGCCCTCGAACAGTTGCACCAGCGACGTTGCCATCATGGTCGGCGGTGTCGGCCGCGCGAACAACAACAGGTCCTGGACCATCTGGTTGAGGGCATCGATACGGGCCCGGATCCCGTCAATGACCGCCAGTTCCGGTGCGTCGTGCGGCATACGACCACCGATGACCTGCAGGGCCCCTCGGATACCCGCCAGCGGGTTCTTGACTTCATGCGCCACGACCGCCGCCATCTCGCCCAGCTTGGCGAGTGTCCCCTGCTCGCGCAAGCGGCGCTCGGCCTGCTTGCGCGCGGTGATATCGAACCGAATCGCCACGTACTGATACGGCCGCCCCCTGGAATTGAGAAACGGCACGATCGTGGTGTCCACCCAATACAGGTGGCCGCCCTTCGCCCGATTCTGGATCTCGCCGGTCCACACCTGTCCTCCGGCGATCGTCGCCCACAGGTCGCGGAAGAACTCCTTCGGATGATGACCGGAGTTGATGATGCGGTGGTCCTGACCGAGCAGTTCCGACGCCGAGTACCCGGAGATGCTACAAAACTTCTGGTTCGTGGAAATGATGCGGCCCGACGCGTTCGTGGTGGCGACAATCGCGGAACGGTCAAGCGCGTACTGGATGTCACGAAGCTGCTTGAAGAGCGACCCGGTTTGCGACTCGTCGGAAGTGGACATGTGGCCTGGATATTGCGTTCAAGTGGCGGGTGGACCCGCTCGCGGTCCTTAGGTTGAAGGAACATCCTATCAGCGCCGCGTCAGGCGGTGGCGTTAGGGTGCAAGGGAGGCCCAGTTGCCAGAAACCGCGCGCCCGCACCGAGATGAGCAAGGGGGCCGCCTCGCGCCTCTGTATACTTCCGGTCACATGGCCCAGGCAACGATTCTGGTAGTCGACGACGAACAGCTGATCCGATGGTCACTGGTCGAACGTCTGTCGCAGGAGGGCTATCGGACCCTCGAAGCGGAGACCGGCGCGGCCGCGTTGGCACAACTCCACGACGGCGTCGATCTCGTCCTGCTCGACTACCGACTGCCCGACACCGACGGTCTCTCGGTCCTGAAGGAAGTCCGCCGCCGCGACCCCGACGCGCTCGTCATTCTTCTGACGGCATTCTCGAACGTCTCGACCGCAGTGGAGATCATGAAGGCGGGGGCCTATCACTACGCCACGAAGCCGTTCGACCTGGACGAGATCGCGGTCCTGGTCGAGAAGGCCCTGGAGACGACGCGACTCCGCCGCGAGGTGCGTGCGTTGCGGGCCAACCAGGCCAAGCCGTGGAGCATCGACAAGATCGTGGGCAGTTCGCCGGCCATGCAGGGGATCAAGGACCTGCTGGCGAAAATCGCGGCCAGTCCGGCCTCCACCGTGCTGCTGACAGGAGAGAGCGGCACGGGGAAGGATCTGGCGGCCAAGGTCATTCACTATGCCAGCAACAGGGCCGCCCAGCCCTTCATGAACATCACCTGCTCCGCGCTCACCGATTCGCTGCTGGAGAGTGAACTCTTCGGCCACGAACGCGGCGCGTTCACGGATGCGCGCCAGCAGAAGCGCGGCCTCCTGGAGTCGGCGAACGGGGGGTCCGTATTTCTCGACGAGATCGGCGAGATGGCTCCCGGACTGCAGTCGAAACTGCTGCGATTCCTCGAGGAGAAGACGTTCAAGCGTGTCGGGGGTTCTCAGGACATCCAGGTCGACGTGCGTGTCATCGCCGCGACGAACCGGAACCTCGAGGAGTCGGTGAAACAGGGACTCTTCCGGGAGGATCTGTACTACCGGCTCGACGTGCTCCCGGTCCGATTGCCTCCCCTCCGGGAGCGGGCAGCGGATGTCCCGGTGCTGGCGAAGTACTACATCGACCTGTTCAACCAGGAATTCCGCAAGCAGGTGCGGGGTGCCGCGCCGGAGGTGTTCGAGGCGCTCGAGCGCTATCCGTGGCCCGGGAACGTGCGGGAGCTGCGAAACCTCGTCGAACGCGCCATGCTTCTGACGGAGGCGAACGAACTCGCGCTGCGCGACTTCCCGATGCTGCAGGCGCGGCCCGCCGAGTCCGGCGGGATGGAGCTGGCACCGGGCGGCACCAACCTGGAACAGCTGGAACGTGGTCTCGTGGTGCAGGCGCTTGAGCGCACACAGTGGAACCAGACCCAGGCGGCCGCCTTGCTCGGGTTGAACCGGGATCAAATCCGGTATCGCATCGAGAAGTTCGGACTCACCCGCAGCTAGCCCGCCCGCATCAGCAGCAACCAGCAGAGGCGGCGGCACCAACTTTGCTTTAGAAAAAGTGGGCCGACGTGTCGGACCACACGTTTCGACCTTGGCGTGCTCACGCTCGGGTTGGCCCTGGCGCACCCAGGGTAGGCGCTGCCGCAACTTCCCCCGGCACGCGTCGATTCTGGGTTGCGCCACCCTCATCAACTCCTGCCTGGTCCGCACGAGCGACCACCCCAGCGCCTGCCCACCCGACGAGCGGCGCCCGCCGCACCGTAGGAACATGCCGGGGACGCCGCCCTACGCTAGCCTCGGGCCACTACGACACGGTCTCGAGAAAGCCGATCAGCGTCAGGAACGTGCTTCCCCAGCACACCAATAGCCCGACGGCGAGCAAGGTGGGAAGCGCCGCGAACCCCCCAATGGCGGCCACCACCGCCCCAACCACGGCCGCGGTGCCGGTCCGCTTCAACTCGACTGCTTGTTTTGGCGTCATCGTCTCGCTCCCTTCACGCCGGAAACGAGCAACTCTCGTACCACACGACCGTGGCCCCGTCACCGAACTCAAGTCACGGTCGGCAGATGGCGCGTCCCGGAGTCCGCGGAATATCTCCCGGCCGACGGGAAAAATTACGCGCCGACGCGGCAGCAGCTTGCGGGAAAGCCCGCGGGTGGCGCCCCCTCGCGCCGCGACGAGTCGGCACGAAACTTGGTCTAGGTCTTGGTCTAGGTATTGACAGGCGGGCGCGGTGTTCGCCCGATGCGCGCAAGGAGAAGGCATGCCCCCAGTCGCAGACCTCATGAGCCGGGAGGTCATCACGCTGCAGCGTAACGACCGCCTGATGCTTGAACGGAAAGTCGGCTGCCTACCGGTGGTAGAGGGCGAGACACTCGTTGGCATCTTGACCGAGGGAGACTTCGTCTCGGCCGCCGCCACCGCGGACCCTGGAGAGCCCGCACCGGTTCGTGTGCCATGACGCGCCCCACCCTGCACCGATC
>SXOW01000257.1 GCA_005778315.1 Acidobacteriota bacterium | reverse complement strand
CGCGCAGTTCGTCGTAGGCGATGTAGATATCGCTGCCGGGACTGTAGATCCAGTTGAATCGCACGCTGGTGCTGATCGAGTCGGTCGTGGAGTTGTACTGGGTGAGCGTGCGCAGCGTCATCTCTGGCGAGAGCGCCAGGTCAAACGTGGCGGAGGCGAGGTCGGCCACGAACGCGCCGCCGGGCAACGAGACGTCGCTACGGCTGAAGCGCGCTTCGGCCGCGATCGAGTCGGTCAGCCGCACGCCGATGGCGCCGCTGGTGTCGGTTCGGTCGCCGCCGAAAAACTGCTGGGGCGCATAGCCGGCTTCGCCGAAAATGCGCTTCGACGCGTCGGTCCGATACCGGAACGACCACTCGCCGAAACGGTAGGTCCCGGCCGGAATCCTGACGACGGAGGTGATCGGGAAGGCGAAGTCGAGCTGCTCGAAATGATCGTTGTACCAGGCGATGAACGACGATCCATCCGCGAAATAGGTGCCGATCATGTGGTGGATCCGCCGTGTCAGCAGCCGATTGTGCTGGTCGGTGGTGTAGGTGATATTCCACATCGGGTCGAACTGGCGGATGCCCCATCGGCCCGGCCGCGGGTCCCACTCCGTGTGGAAGCGCGAGATGCGGATGCCCCGGCGCGGGACGAATCCGACTTCGGCGTTGAAGTTGTCCTGAATGTCGGTGTATTCGGCCTCTACGCGATATGACGGGCTCAGCCACGCCGCGCTGACGTAGCCGGCCATGTCGCCGGTCGATACGTCTGGGGTCTCGGTCTTCGCGACGAACGAGTTCACGACCAGGTTGGGATGCGGCGCCAAGGTGGTGTCAAGCGCAAACGTCCGGTTGTAGCGGTCTCCGCTGATGGCTTCCTTGTTGACGACCAGTCCGCCAATCCGCGATCGCGCCAGGATGTCTCGACTGTAGCGGCCCACGAAGAAATTCTGACCGAGTTCGCCGAGCGCCTCCTGGGTCTGGATGTTCATCACCGCGATGTTGTGTCGGTCGACCTTGCCCGTCAGGCGGCCGCCGCCAATGATCGGCACCGGCGCACCTGCGGCGGACAGTCCAATCTGACGCGTGAAGAACAGGTCGGCCGTGCGCTGGAACCCCTGGGTGCCGATTCCGAACATGCCCGAATTCTCCAGAAAGAAGTCCCGCTTCTCAGGAAAGAACAACGGGAACCGCGTCAGGTTCACCTGTTGCTCGTCCACTTCCACCTGGGCGAAATCGGTATTCAGCGTGACGTCGAGGTTGAGCCCCGAGGCGACGCCGTACTTGACGTCGAGCCCCACGTTGTTAAACCCCGAGTCGGAGAGCGCAGTGGTGGCGACCCGGTCTTGTCGGCCTCCCGCCAAGGCATACGGGGTGATGCGCAAGTCCAGACCCCGGTCGACGTCGCTGATCCCGGTCATCATCCCGGCCAGACTGACCCGCGTCAGGCTGTAGGCCTTCGGAATCGGCGCCCAGAACACCTGCTCGTTCTTGCGCCGGATGTTCCGCATGAAGTTCACGCCCCACACCTGGCCATCGGCTTCGGGAAATCGCAGTGTCACCATGGGGATGGCGATCTCGGCGACCCAGCCGTCCGCCGTGACGCTCGTGGCCACATCCCACACGCCGTCCCAATTCACGTTGATGTTCGAGCTGTTGCCGCCAAACCCGCCTTCGCCCTCGGCCGCGACCTGTTGTTCGAGCTTGGCCCCGAGCGGACTGGTGACGAACATGTAGCCGGACCGGCGGTCGTGAAACGTGTCGAGGATGATCTGGAAGTTGTCCTCGTCGAGCAGGCGCTTCGAATCGCGCCGCTTCTCGGTCGCGATCACGCCATTGGGCTCTGAATCGAACGCCTCGACGCCGACATACAAGGCGCCCTCGTCGTAGATCAGACGCACGACGGTGCGCTCGGTCGCCGGGTCGCCTTCGGCCGGCTCCTGCTGCACGAAGTCGTCGATCACCGCGGCTTGTTGCCAGGCTTCGTCGTTCAGGACGCCGTCGATGCGGGGCGACACGCTGACGCGCGTGGGCTCCACGCTAAATCGGTCGCTCACGGCAGGCGTTGCGTCCTGGCCTGCGGCCGGCGCAGCGGTCGGGAGGGTCGGCTCACCGAGGTTGAGTGCGCCCCCAGCGGCGTCGACCTCGCCTGTGGGCGACGCGTGATCGTGCTCCGGCCTCGCACCGGCCGGTTGCGCCGCGACGGCGGTCGTCCATCCCATGGTGCACGCAGCGACGACGACGAGAGTCAGGCGGCTCTGCATGGGTCTTGTTGTGCGGGCATGGGTGACTGGGAACACGGTCCGACTTGCTAGCATATGCCAAGTCATGCCGCGAAATGGAGACCAATCGCTTATATAGTAACGAGCGGGCTCGGTTCTCGAGGTATCTGGCGGATGATGTCCAGGTGGGCAAGGCTTCTGGTCGTGGTGGCCGTGTTGATCGGAGGACCAGCCGCGTCTGATGCCCAACGCTCGTCCGAGCGTCGGGTGGCGAACCCAGGAGAAACCCAATTCGACGTCCAACTGCTCAGGCCGTCCGGCGGGCCGGTGGTGCCGATCTTCGAGGGGTGGTATCGGAATCCCGACGGGACGTTCGAGCTGTCGTTCGGCTTCTTCAACGTCAACACGGAGGAAGTGGTCGAGGTGCCCCTCGGGCCGGACAACGTCATCGAGCCGGCTGCGTTCGACGGCCGGCAGCCGACCCACTTCGAGCCGGTCCCGGAGAGCGACCGCCGCCACTGGGGCGCCTTCACGGTCACCGTGCCGGCCGATTTCGGTGACCGCGACGTGGTGTGGACGCTCAGGTCAGCTCGGCAGACCCTTTCCGTACCGGGACGGCTGACCCGCCGATCGTACGAGTTGGCTGGCTCGGTTTTTCCAGGGCGGGCGAGTATGGCGCCCCTCGTGCGGTGGCAGCCGGACGGGCCGGTCGGACGCGGCCCGAGTGGCATCGCCGCCAGTGCGCTGCAGGCCACCGTCGGCGCGCCACTCGAGATCGGGGCGGGGGTGGCGCGGGAGGCGGAAGCGGGCGAGGACGAACGACCGATCAATATCAAGTGGTTCAAGCACCAGGGGCCTGGCGATGTTCTATTCGAGGAGCGCGCAGTGGAGGTCGAGCCGACGGCTTGGGCGTCGCCTGGGGGTGCGCGAGTCGTGACCTCCGTGACCTTCTCGGAGCCTGGCGACTACCTGGTGCGAGTGCTCGCGTTCAACGTGATCCAGGAGTTCGAGTTTCAGTGTTGCTGGACCAACGGGTTTCTGCCGGTTACAGTCGTTCCGTAACCGACGGTCGACACCGGCAACCGGAGAGGCAGACCATGGCGATGACAGAGAAGAACGGTGTCAGATGGCGCGTGCTGGCGGTCCTCGCGCTAGCCGCAGCGTCCGTGTTGGCGGGCACTGGCCAGGCGCAGGCGCAGAGCAGCGCCCCGGCCCTGCACTGGATCGACGATCCCGCTCCAACGTTCAGCCGAGACATCGCGCCGATCTTGCAGCGGTCGTGTCAGCACTGTCACCAGCCGACCGGTATCGGGCCGATGTCCCTGCTCACCTATGCCGACGCGCGTCCCTGGGCTCGGAGTATCAAAGACCGTGTCGAACGTCGGCTCATGCCGCCCTGGCACCTGGACACCACGGTCGGTATCCAGTCGTTCAAAAACGACATCTCGCTGACCTCAGACGAGATCGACACCGTCGTCCGGTGGGTCGACAGCGGCGCGCCGGAGGGTAACCCGGCGGACCTCCCGTCGTCGCTGGCGTTTCCGTCGGCTGACGCGT
>SXOW01000256.1 GCA_005778315.1 Acidobacteriota bacterium | reverse complement strand
TCGGTGGCGGGTGGCCCCATCTGGACGCCGCAAAGGAGGTCGCACATGTCGGAACAACACTGGTATATGGCGGAGAACGGACATCAGACCGGGCCGATGTCCGAGGCCGAGCTTATCGACAACATCCACAATGGCAGGGCAGACGCCAACACGCTGGTGTTTACCGCCGGCATGTCCAACTGGACTTCGGTGGCGGAGGTCCCGCAGCTAGCCGGCCGGGTCAGCGGCGGCCCGCGGCCTGCCACTCCTCCGATACCGCTTGGTCGCACCGCCCACAAGATCGACTTCACCATCGAAGGCACGGAAATGCAGTACGTCGAGGTCGAGCTCGACCCAGGCGAAAGCGCGGTCGCCGAGGCCGGGTCCATGATGTACATGACGGGCGGCATCGGGATGGAAACGGTGTTCGGGGACGGCGGTGCACGACAACAATCCGGCGTGATGGACAAGCTGCTGGGGGCGGGGAAACGGCTGCTCACCGGAGAAAGCCTGTTCATGACCGTCTTCACCAACAATGGCGCCGGGAAGCAACAAGTCGCGTTCGCGGCACCCTATGCCGGCAAGATCCTGGCCATGGATCTCTCACAGCAGCAGGGTGAACTTATCTGCCAGAAAGACGCTTTCTTGTGCGCCGCAAAGGGCGTCTCGATCGGGATCGCGTTCCAGAAGAAGATCGGCGTCGGACTGTTCGGTGGCGAGGGCTTCATCATGCAACGGTTGGAAGGGGACGGCCTGGCGTTCCTGCATGCCGGGGGCACGGTGCATCTCGTGGACCTCAAGGCCGGAGAGACGCTTCGAGTCGATACCGGTTGCCTGGTCGCGCTCCAACCGAGGGTCAACTATGACATCCAGTTCGTGGGCGGCATCAAGACCGCGTTGTTCGGCGGCGAAGGGCTGTTCTTCGCCCACCTCACCGGCCCGGGGCGCGTCTGGCTCCAGTCGCTTCCGCTCAGCCGGTTGGCCGACCGTATCTACAAGGCGGCGCCGCAGACTGGTGGTAGTCGAAAAGGGGAAGGCTCCGTGCTGGACCGGATCGGTGGCCTCGGGAACCTGCTGGACGGGAAGTAGGGGCGTCGGCCGCGCCGCGACCGGGCGTGGGAGAACATGGGTGGCGGACGGTCGATGGTATACTGCCGTGGGGTGAGGCCAGAGTGGCACTCAGCCTGGCAATCGGCGGCAACATGGGTGCAACACTCGCCCCCGGCCGCCACTTCCCACGAGGTACTAGAGATATGCAGAACCCGTCTTCAGGCCAGAACCGTCGCGTCACCGCGGCGTTGCTGATCGCGGCGCTGTGCCCCTTCGTGGCGTCGCTCGTTCGTGCTCCCAACCGGGCTGACCGCCCTGCGCACGCGGCCACGCTTGCCGCGCAGGACGGGACGATCTGGGACGGAGTCTACACCGACGAGCAGGCCGCGCGCGGTATGAAGACCTACGAGCAGGAATGCGCCGCGTGCCACCTCGACGATCTGATGGGCGACGGTATCGCGCCGGCCCTGATCGGTTCGTCGTTCTTCTTCAGGTGGAGCGACCTGTCGGTTGGCGACATGTACACCGCGATTCGAACCACCATGCCGCAGGGCGCTCCGGCCAGTCTGAGCCCCGCCGGTTACGCCGACATCTCTGCTTTCCTGTTGCAGAAGAACAAGGTGCCGGCCGGCGCTGACGAGCTGCCGTCGGAGCTGGACGATCTCGAAGCGATCAAGATCACCGAAGCACAGTGAACTGGGGACGAGTCGTGCGACGCAGCCATCCGCTGCGCCGCACGCTTCGCGTCCTCCCGGTCCGGATAGCTGATCCCTCGGCTATTCATTTTCAGCGTGTAGCTGCTGAACGGCCACATGCGGGGCGACCGATACACTCTGGCCACCGTGGCGTCCAGCAGCGGCAGCATGATCCGGTAGTCGCCTCGTAGCCCAAACGCCTCTGCCGGACCCGTTCAATCAGCAGACCCGTCTCGAATCCGAGCAACCCCACCAGTTCCGGTCAAGCTCGCTGACGATAAGCGGTCGACACACTACCGACCGCTGCAGCTCGCCGACAAGTCGCGGCGCCCGGCACCAGGCTGGCCCCAACCGCGTCGCCTCTGCCGAGCGCCGCGCCTACCAGCGCCGCCCAGATTGACGACGGCCGTCGCTCCCAAATCTGCCAGGGTCATGGCCAACGGTCTGAATACGGAAACCGCACCTCACTGTCTCATGTTGACACAGCTACGCGCGCATGTTGCCATTCTTTGTCACTCCGTAAGCGCAAAGCAATGTGTCTGTTCGTAGCTACTTAGGAGCCTTCTCTGTTCTGGCACCACGCTTGCAACCAGACGGTCCACGGACAGTCGTCTGCGATCTGTCCGCCACCGGTGACCGGTTCTAGAACAGGCGGTGTGGGTAGCGACTCACGCGGTCATCGTCTTTTGAGGAACAGAAAGGTCTCGCCCTGGCTAGACAAAAGGTGCAGATGAGGTGGACGAACATCGTGCTGCCGGGCTGCCACGAGCGCAAACAGGGCGAGTAGGCGATTGGGTCGTGTGGTGCAGACCTTGCTTAGGCCAGGGTCGCTGGTCTTCACCGGTGCTGGCGACGTGGTGCCATCGCCACAGGAGAGGGACGTTAGAAATGGGGAGTCTGGCGTGTCAGAGGTAAAAACGGAACCGCGACCGGGCGACCGCGGACCGACCTCCCATCGCCTGTCTTCGGCGCTGCGCCACCTGGCCCGGGTCGCGGACACAGGACAGGAACGCGACCTGATAGACGTCGTGCTGCAGGCGGCCGCGATCTGGTACGACCTTGACGTGCGCGGGTACAGACGAAATCTCCATGGCCGCTTCGTGCTAGAGGCATGGCTCCCAGGTGCGGATCTCAGATCGGCGCCACGCGACTTCAGTGGCTTCGCAACGGTGTCTGGGTGTGACGTCGTGCGCATCTCCTCCTTTGCCGAGCAGGAGCAGCTCGGATGGCACGGTCTCCCGGGGGACCTGTTGATGCTGCCGATCCCGTTCGACGCGCAGACACAGCCCCGCTGGGTTCTCGTGACCAGCAACAAGTTTGACTCCCCGGTCGATCCCTGCTTGCTCATGCTGTGCCAAATCTTGGGGTCGCTTCTTCAGCAAGCCGCCGCCAAGGCAGTGGAAGAGGTCCAACAACGGCTGCTGCAACGTCTCGTGAAGAGCGACGACCCATTAGAGCAGGTGACGACCACCGCGCTCGAAGACTTGGTCAATCTCGTAGACGGTGCGCACGGACGGCTGGTGGTCCAGACCGGCGAGGACCGACGCACGCGGACCCTCGCATCCGTCGGCGGAGACTGGCTCGACGCACCGCTCCCGATCTCGAACGCAGGACAGTCGGTCGTCTCTGCGAGGCGAATCACCGTGTGGCTCACCCTGGGACCCAATGCGGTCGCAGTGTGTGATCTACGCCCAGGCCCAGACAGGGAATTTACCGACACCCAGGCCGCACTTGTCGAGGCGGGTCTCATGGTGCTGGGCGTGTGGCTATCCGGACGGCTGAAGGGCGTCACCGGTGAGCGCCGACCGGGCGTGCCGCAGTCCACCGCGGACTTCGAATCGCAGCTCGCCGACGAAGTCAGGCTCGCATCTCGACTCAACCTGCAGGCCGGCCTGCTCGTCATGGAGGTGCCGCCGGCCAGCCAGACGGGCGGATCGTCAACGAAGCCGTCGCCGGTGCTTCACGACCTGTCGAGACAGATACGGTCCTCAGACCTGGCCGGACGGCTGGATGGGGGCCACCTGGGCGTGCTCTTTCTTCGAGTCGGCACTGACGGCCTCAAAGCGGCCGGCCAGCGCATTCGCAGCCGGCTCGATGCCGTCGCGCGGGGGGCCGGTCTGTCGTCCGTGCGACTGGGACTGGCGGCCTTCGCACCGGGAGAAGAGTCAATCGCGTCCGTCGTGGCACGAGCCAGGGCTAGTGCACGCCGCTCCGGGTCAGGCAACTGACACATCACGTGCATCTACGAGAGAGACCAACTGAGTCATGGGCGCATACAGAAAAATCGGAGACCGGCGGGGGCGACTGCGATTCGAAATCGTCGGTCCGGCATGGGGCGCCCTGGAAACGGCGGTGGCCCACCCAGCGCAGCCCACCTGTGCGGCGGCTGTGCCGATCGATCGAGCGGCGCCACCGGCACCACATGTCGCCGGACGGACGCGCGCCAGGTGGAATGACCTGACCGGAGCCACGCCAAGCACGCTCACACCGGCGGCCTGTGAACCGGCGAGGACCGGCGGTGGCACGAGATCGACACGGGCCACGGTGCAACTGCTGGACATCAGCGTGTGCGGTGCGCTGCTGGCCTCGTCGCGCTCTTTCAGACTCGGTCAATCGGCCGCATTGCAAGCGACGTTGGACGGCGAAGCGTTCACGGTCGACATCAACGTTCAGCACGTCACCACACACGTGGCACACGGAGACGCACCATTCGGTTGCCGACTCGGTGTGATGTTTGTGTCGCACAACGATCGCAGCCTCGCGTGCATCCAGCGTTTTTTGGGGCAGAGGCTCGCGTAGCATCGCGCGGCTGGATGCTGGAGATTCGGGCAATGACCTACGAACATCACGGCGACCTCATCGGGAATGGAAGTGAGATGACCAGGCTCAGAGATGAGATTGATCACCTCGCTCAGTCAGATGCCAAGATCCTCATCACGGGAGAGAGCGGGGTCGGCAAAGAACTCGTCGCGCGTCGGGTCTACCGATCAAGCCGCCGTTCCCATGGGCCCTTTGTCGCCGTGAACTGCGCCGGTATTCCGGAAACGTTGCTCGAGTCGGAACTCTTTGGACACGTGAAAGGCAGCTTCACCGGCGCATACAGGGACAGACCAGGCCAATTCGAAGTCGCGGACCAGGGCACGGTGTTTCTCGACGAAGTTGGCGAGATGACCCCGAGGATGCAAGGGCTCCTGCTTCGCTTTCTTGAGACAGGTGAGCTGCAAAAGGTGGGCATGCACCAGGCCACGCGGCCCGTGGACGTACGCGTGGTCTCGGCCACCAATCGGTCGCTCAGCGACATGGTGACGCAAGGGACCTTCCGCGAGGATCTGTTCTATCGGTTGAACGTCATTCGTATCGACGTGCCGCCACTGCGCCAGCGCACGGAGGACCTACCTCAGCTGATCGACTACTTCTTTCGGCGTTTTACTGAAAACAGTAACGCGAGAGCGCGCGCGATGGACCCGGAGGTCACGCGCATCCTTGTGAAGTATCCGTGGCCCGGCAACGTTCGGGAACTGGAGAACGCGATCGAGCATCTGGTCGCAACCGCGCGGAACGACGTCATTCAGGTTGACGATGTGCCGCTCTCCATCCGCACCTCACGCTCGGTTTCGATACGACCCAAGCGAGAACGTCGGCGCACCGTTGCCGACGACCTCTACGAACAAGTCGTCGAAAAACAGGAGTGTTTCTGGACCTCCGTGTACCCGATGTATATGCAACGGGACATCACGCGATCGAATGTGCGCGACCTGGTGCGGCGGGTCCTGAAAGAAGCCCGCGGCAACTACAAGATCGTCACGCGGCTCTTCAATCTGCAGCCTGACGAATACAAGAAACTGTTGAATTTCCTTCGCACACACGACTGCCTGGTGCCCTTCAAGGAATACCGATAGGTCTAGCGAGGAATCAGATGTACGAGGCATTCTTCAATCTTCGGGAACGTCCGTTCGAATTAACGACGAACCCAGACTTCTTGTACATGTCCAGCCGACATCAGGAAGCGCTGAGCAACCTGCAGTACGGCATCACGGAGCGCAAGGGCATCGTGGTTCTCGTCGGAGAAGCGGGCACGGGAAAGACGACGCTCCTACGCGCGGCGTTGGCGAGCATCAAGAATCCGAACGCGAAGCTGGTGTATGTCAGCAATCCACTGCTCAGCCGGGTGGAATTCTTCGAACTGCTGGCCTCCGGCTTCGAGTTGAGCTCGGACGCCAGTGCTTCGAAGAGCCAGTTCCTGCTTGAGCTGAACCGGACCCTTGTGGACCGGCACGAGGCCGGTCTCGAGACGGCGCTGATCATCGACGAGGCACAGGGCCTTCCGCACGAACTGATGGAGGACGTCAGACTCCTGGCCAACATGGAGAGCGCAACCACACGCCTCTTGCCGCTTGTCCTGGCCGGACAAAGCGAACTGACAACCCGTCTGAACGATATCTCCCTCCGCCAGCTCAAGCAGCGTATCGGCCTGCGCTGTAGCCTACGGTCGTTCGACCTGCATGAGACGGCCCTCTACATTGATACCCGCGTCAGTGTGGCCGGTGGGAACGCATGGACGCTGTTCACGGCGGAGGCGGTGCAACACATCTACCAGGCCTCGCGTGGTATTCCCCGCGTGATCAGCGTCGTGTGTGACAACGCCCTGCTTGGCGCCTTCGCGATCGGCCAACGGGCGGTGGACGCAAAGATCGTGCGACAGGTCTGTCAGGACTTCGACCTGGAGGCACCTGCCGCTGGCAGTCCTGGCCCGCCGGTCCGAACACCGCGACCGGCAACGGACACGAGCCAGCCCAACGGTCAATCGCCTCGGCCCTACCAGGCGGCCATCGATCCGCTCAGCGCGGCGGCGAGGCCCGACCAGGAATCTGAGACATACTACGAATCTGAGACATACTGCGCGGCCTCACCGACGCCGGCCGCGATAGCGGACGGCTCGGGACGAGCCGCAACGCCGTTTTCGATACTTCGCAGCTCGATGGTTCGATGAGGAGCCTTGGATAGGGACGCGGCAGCCAGATGACGTTGGACGTAGCAACCTTCGCCAGTGAACTCGCCGCAACGCCCATCGACGAAGGGGTGCATCAACTCATCGTCGAGCGAATCGCGCACACCATCAGGGCACAAAAAGGCGTGCTGGCGACCTACGATGAGCAGAAAGGGCATCTCATCGTCGGCGCCACCTACGGGTATCCGGCCGCCCTGGTCGAGGACTTCCCGATCGCTCCGGGGAGTGGTGTCTTGGGGGGCGTCTTCGCTTCGAAAGAAACGCTGCTCGTGACCGACATTGGTGACTCGGCGGGTGGTCGGCCGTCTCGGCTTCGCTACCGGTCTCCTTCGTTTGTCGCCATCCCCATGGTCGTCGGAGACGCGGTGCTCGGCGTGCTGAGCTTCGCGGACCGTTCTGACGGTCGTCCTTTCGACGAGGCCGACCTGACGACCGTACAGGGCCTCGCAGCGCCGGCCGCGCTGGCGCTCGCATGCGAACGCCTGACCAAGCGGAAACGACAATTGGAGTACGCCGTGGGCGTCGACTCGCTCACCGAGCTGTTCAACCCTCGGTACTTCGACGCGCGACTGCAGGAAGAGACGGAACGAGCCCGACGCTACCAGTCGGACCTCACACTACTCAGCATCGATGTCGACGACTTCAAATCCCTCAACGACACGCACGGGCATCTCGCCGGAGACGCGATCTTGCGCGGGGTCGCGCAGGTTCTCCGACGGTCCGTGCGCGTGTTTGACGTCTGCATCCGCTGTGGTGGCGATGAATTCGCAATTCTAGCGCCACGAAGCGGAGCCGCCGACGCGGCTCGGACTGCTGAACGTATTCGGCAGCAGGTGCAGAGCTACCGAACCACGGCTGCGCCTCCTGTTCCCGCAGGCCTCTCCGTCACGGTGAGCATTGGAGGCGCCGTTCTGGCTCCGAACGCGTCCCTTCGAGAGTTCCGAGCGGCTGCCGACCGAGCCCTCTACGAGGCCAAAGCCGGCGGCAAGAACCGCGTGTACGTGGCTACGCCGGCATCGCCGGACTGACCCGGTTCGCCCCGCCTTCGTCGCGCGGGGCACAAATCCTCCAAGGTCCCAAATCCGTTCGGCGGTGAATCAAAACGGCACACTGCGGCGGCAATAAACTCCGCGATGGTCAGCCAAAAGACTGGCTCAGAACAGCATTCTCGGCGCTTCAAGCCCTATGAACGGCCGCTCGGCCGTGAAATGGAGCTAACAACGAACTATTTGTAAGGTCGGCAAAGAACTTGCAACGAAGTGAAACACACGGTCGCGCCGCGAGGCCGCCGTCGGTGATCTCTGAGGAATCTACATGGTCCCAACACTCATTCGGCGCGCCGCACACGCTGCTCACGCTTCCACTCGCCGTGTGGCGATCCTCTTCGTGTCGCTCGGTCTGGCGTCCACCGGCTGTTCCTATCGGTCAGAGGCGATGCTGGCCAGTCCCACCGAGCTGCCCCCGGTGAGCACCGCGCCCTACCGGGTGCGGGTGGCCGACACCCTGGATCTGGCGTTCTTCCAGTCAGAGACGCTGAATCAGAGCCGTAAGGTCGGACCGGACGGTGGGATCCACTTGATGCTGATCGGCCGGGTGGACGTCGTGGGCCGGACGTTGGCGGATGTAACGGACGAGTTGACCGCGCGTTACGGATCGGAGCTTGTCGACCCGCAATTGACCGTGAGTGTCCAAGAGTTCTCGGCGATGACCGTCTATGTGGGGGTAGAGGTCACACAGCAGGGTGGCGTGCCCTACCGGGGCGGGCTCACGGTGGTGCAGGCCATCATGGACGCGGGCG
>SXOW01000255.1 GCA_005778315.1 Acidobacteriota bacterium | reverse complement strand
GAGACGCTGAGCGCGTTCGCGGCGCGCGTCACGCGCGAGGCCACGCGCCGCGCCTTCGATCGCGTGGCGCGCCGGGCCGTGCTCGGCGATGGGGCCACATGGATCTGGAACCTCACGGACGAGCACGTTCCTGATGCGGTCCAGATTGTGGACCGGTTTCACGCGAAGCAGCACCTCTCCGAGACGCCGCCCTCACCGCCCTCCGCGTGCACGCGCCGCACGACGACGAGGCGACCGGAGTCGTCGAGGCCGGCTGTAAGGTGGCGATCGGGACCCGGTGCAAGCGCGCCGGGATGCATTGGACCGTCGCCGGTGCGGACGCGATCATCGCCCTCCGCTGCTGCAAGCTCAGCGCCCGCTTCGAAGAGTTCTGGGAGCGCCGCGCTCAACGGGCGGCCTGATGACTGCTCATCTCACAATCTTGACCCGGTCTCGGTCAGGAGCCGGTCAAGCGCTCAAAGAGACGCTGGAGTTCATCCTCGGATGTGAAGTCGATCTCGATGCGGCCCTGACGGCCCCGGCGCACGATGCGGACCCGGGTTCCAAGCGCGACCCGCAGTCGGTCCTGGGCGGCTCGAGTATGCACGTCGGGGGCGGGTGGAGACGGAGGCGCCGTGGGGTCACCCTGGCGCGTCAACCTCTTGACGAGGTCCTCTGTGTCGCGCACGGAGAGACCGCGGCCCACGACTTCTCGCGCCGCGCGCTTTTGCACGCCCGGAACGCTCAGGCCGAGCAGGGCCCTGGCGTGGCCCATCGTGAGGGCCCCGCCGGCCACATCGGCCTGGATCTCTGGCGGCAGGCCGAGGAGACGCACGTAGTTGGCGACCGTGGCGCGGTTCTTACCGACGGCCGCGGCGACGGCCTCTTGGGTGAGGCCGTAGTCGGTCGTCAGTCGGCGATAGGCCTCGGCTTCTTCGATCGGGTTGAGGTCTTCTCGCTGGAGATTCTCGATCAGCGCCACTTCCAGCAGCTTGTCGTCCGGAATGTGACGAACGACGACAGGGACGCGGAGAAGACCGGCGCGCTGGGCGGCACGCCAGCGACGCTCACCGGCGACAATCTCGAATCGGCCGGTGTCCCCGGGGCGAACCACGAGGGGCTGAATGACGCCATTGCGCCGGATGGAGGCGGCGAGCTCTTCGAGCTGTGGCTCATCCATGACCGTGCGGGGCTGCATCCGGTTCGGAGACAGCTGGTCGATGTCGACCTCGGTGGGTAAGCCGGGGGACGGCGCGGGTTTGTCTGGAATCAGTGCGCTGAGGCCGCGGCCGAGGGCAGGTCTGTTTTTCGCCATGGTTCGGGTCTCTGGCTACAGGAGCGGCTCCGGGAGCGTGGGGGGCGGCGAGTGACGTTCCAGCACCTCCCGCGCCAACGACAAATACGCCTCGGCCCCGCTGGACCGGACGTCGTACAAGATGGCGGGCACACCATGGCCAGGCGCTTCTGCCAAGCGGATGTTCCGGGGGATGGTTGTGGCGTACACCTTGTCCGCGAAATGGGACCGAACTTCTGCCGCGACCCCTTGGCCGAGCAAGGTTCTGCTGTCGGCCATCGTCAGCAGGATTCCCTCGATACTGAGTTGAGGATTCAAATATGCCTGCACGCGCCCGATGGTCGCCGTCAGTTCCGCCAGTCCTTCCAGCGCGAAGTACTCGCAATTCATCGGGATGAGCACGGAGTCGGCCGCGACGAGGGCGTTCAGGGTCAGCAGACCGAGGGACGGCGGCGTGTCTATGAGGATGAAGTCGTATCGGGCCCGGGCCCGGCTGAGCAATGGGCGCAGGCGCGATTCGCGATCTGAAAGTGTGACAAGTTCCACTTCGGCACCGGTGAGATGACGGTCCGCGGGAATGACGCGCAGACCGGTCACCTCGGTGTCGAGCTCCAGATCAGCTGGGTCCGTCTCCTGGTCGCTCGTCAGGGCGTCGTAGATGGTCCCGCCTTCCGCCGCGTGGCCCGTCAGCCCTAACCCGCTGGTCAAGTTCGACTGGGGATCGAGGTCGACCAGCAGGACCGAGCGGTCGGCCATGGCCAAGGAGGCGGCCAGGTTGATCGCTGTCGTGGTCTTCCCCACTCCACCTTTTTGATTCGAGACCGAGATTATCTTATTCATCTGTTGATTGACCTAAAACATTGGTCATGTGTGCCACAATCAGATGTTTCCAGCTGTGGCTACAGAGTGATGCTCATGGTATCTCGTTATCCCACCACTAGACAAGGTCGTCCAGGCGGCTGTGCGAACAGCACACCCTCAACACAAGCAACCAAATGCTCGCACCCGTCTCGAGCGTGGGCATCCTGTGAAACGCTGGCACTGAGCTCACGCGCGCCAACGTAACGACCGCGGTGGAAGGCTCAGGCGACGAACGGGCTGGGCCGCGGCTGATCCCCGGTCCTCTCGTCGCTCGTCGGTTGCCGCAAGAGCTCCAGGACTGATCAGGGGCACTCGGTGCCTCCGCGTCTCGACCTTCATCCGTCGCACTAGAAGGCCTGGGTGCCCCGCTCCGTGGCGATCGGCCTCGTCGAAGACAGGATGTTCCACGTAGAACGTAATCGATGCAGAGCAGGCAGAGAGCTTCCATGGGCCGGAGCGATTAATCCCGGCGCGCCTAATCAATGTCTAGTCGCGGCCAAGTCCGCCCGCTACGCCGACCTCGGTCGGGACGTGCGGGGAAGTCCAGGCCTAGGCGGCCGAGCTCCATATATTTGAGGAGGTGGCCGACTCTTGCTGCGAGCCGGATACCGCCTGACGCTGCGAGCCCGCAGAAGATCCACTGCATAGGGAAGCGGCAGGGATGGCACCACCGGCCCAACGGCAACTACGGCCCACCTATACTGCTGATACACGCGCCGCGCCAAACGAGCTGATCGTCCCGCGCGCCCGTCCAGCCCTAGACGTCTGGCCCACTCCCGAGCGCAAACGCCGCGACCGGGTCGAGGGCCTGGTCGACCGGCCGGTCACGCCACTGGACAACTCGCGGACGCACCCGATCTCGTCTGGGTTTCCAGCTGCATGTCAGCGACGGTCGCCAGCGCCAGAACGCTCAGAAGCCTCACCTGTCGCGCCGAGATAGCCATTGGCCTAGAGGCACGGGACCGTCGCCCACCTGTTGGTTGCGGCGCCGTCGAATTCAGCCAATCTGTCACCAATGTTCCACGTGGAACAATGCGAACTTGCCTTCCGCGCGACTGGTCCAAGCAACCTGGCTCCAGAACCAGATCGGGTCGATGCCACGGGTCTGGCGCCCGGGCCGTGCCACTGCCCCGCTGCCCTCACTACCCCTCGCACTGGCGCCGTCTCCGTCCCATATCTGGCCTCGGCCACGGTCACCCAAGACAAACCGCCGCGCGGATCACCGCCACGTCCACAGCCCAGTGGGCTGGGCACGGTCCAAACATCGCGGTCAACCAGACGTGCTCCCAGCCAGACAAGCTCGTGTGGACCCGCCCGCGCCACCCAACGCCGCACCGACGTCCGGTGACATCGGCCATTCCAAACAGCATGAAGTGGCCGCCTCAACCACCTGGACTCTCGGACACGCCCTCTTGCCTCTCGTCGTGGCCGGACTGCGCAAGGCAGCACGTCCAACTGATTCGTCTTATATTCGCTTAACAAGCACTGTAAGTCGACTTCGTAGTGCCTCGACCAACGGAAAACTGCCTTCGATCAAGAACTCCGGCACCTCCACGGTCTCCGCACGCTCCCCCTCGAACAAGAACACTCGCCCGCCACCGTTGAGCATCCTGGCCAAGGCGGTGAATCCACTCCCGTCCAGCCGAACGCCCCGAACTGTCACCACGTCGGCCCGGTCCTCCTCTCCGACCTCGCCTGCCCATTCCTCATACCGACTCCGTATCACCTCAGACCCGGCCAGCGCCAACGCTCGCACGGCCTCCCGAAGGAACGCCGCCTTGCGGCTCTTGCTCTCCACCATACGCAACCGCACATCCACCCGAGCCAGTCGCATGGGCACGGCCGGAGACCCGCCGCCAGAGCCGATATCAATGACCCGCAGTTGCCCGACGGCCAGTCTGCTCGCCGCCACCACTGGCTCCACCACCAACCGGTCCAGCCCTGCATCGTCGTCCGTCAACCCGGTCAGGTTCATCCGCCCGTTCCACCGAAACAACAGCGCCAGATACCGCGCAAGCGCCTCCGCGACCTCGGCGTCGACACGCGCTCCCGCTTGGCTCACCCGGGCTGAAATCCGTTCGGCGAGTACTCTCCGATCCCCCGCCTCCGCCTGCATCACTCGGGCGGCCCCGCCATCTCCCGGTCACTCCAGCGTCGCACGTACGACCCCAGCACCGCGACCGCCGCGGGCGTCACGCCGGGCACCCGCCCCGCCTGCCCCAACGTGGACGGAGCCACCCCGCTGAGGCGCTCCACGACCTCGCGCGAAAGCCCGGGCACCGCACCGTACGGGAACCCCGCTGGAATCCTCCGCCGCTCATCTCGCTCCCCACGCGCAACCGTCGCAGCCTGTCGCCGCAGATAGCCTTCGTACTTCACGACCGTCTCAACGCTCGACCACTCGTGCTCCGCCGCTCCGCTCCCGGTCACCACTTTCACCGCGCCGTCGCCCGCTAGTCCCTGCAGCGTCACGCCCGGTCGGCGCAGCACCTGCGTCAGCGGCACCGCACCCCCGCGCCCCGGTACCCGGGCCGCGCGCACCGCCGCCACATTGCGCTCAAACCTCTCTCGCCGCGCCACAAACTGCGACCACCGCTCGTCCCCAACCAGACCCAGTTCCCGGCCGCTGGGTGTCAACCGCAAGTCCGCGTTGTCAATCCGCAGGAGCAACCGATGCTCCGCTCGCGAAGTGAACATCCGATACGGCTCCAGACAGCCCCGCGTGGTCAGGTCGTCGACCATCACCCCGATGTACGCCTCATCCCGCCCCAAGACCCACTCGCCCTCGCCGCGCACCAGCCGCGCCGCGTTCACCCCGGCTACCAACCCCTGTCCGCCGGCCTCCTCGTACCCGGACGTCCCGTTGATCTGCCCCGCCAGGAACAAGCCCGCCACCCGCTGCGTCTCAAGCGTCCGGCGCAACTCCGTCGGCTGGATGAAATCGTACTCCACCGCATACCCTGGCCTCAGCATCCGGGCCTGCCCCAACCCCGGCAGTGCGTGGATCACCGCCTCCTGCACGTCCCGCGGCAAACACATCGAGCACCCGCTCACGTAGATCTCCGGCACATCCACACCTTCCGGCTCCAGAAACACCAGATGGCGGTCCCGATCGGGAAATCGCATCACCTTGTCCTCGAGGGACGGGCAATAGCGGGGACCGATCCCGCTGATCTGTCCGTTGTACAAGGGCGACCGGTCCTTGTTCTCCCGCACCAGATCGTGCGCCCGATCGTTCGTGTACAGGATGTGACACGGCGTCTGCCGCCGATCAATCTCCCCGCTCACAAACGAGAACGGCACTGGCGGCACGTCGCCTGGCTCCTCCTCGAACTGACTGAAATCAATACTCGCCCGGTCCAGTCGCGGGGGTGTGCCCGTCTTGAGTCGGCCCCACACGAGACCCAACGACTTCAGTGACTCACCCAGCATCTTCGACGCCGGTTCACCCACCCGACCCGCCGAGCGCTGCTCTTCCCCAACATGGATGACGCCGTTCAGAAAGGTCCCGGTGGTGACGACGACCGCCCCACACCCGTAGCGCCGGCCATCCTCGAGTTCTACGCCGACGACCCGCCCCCCCTCCACGCAGACCGCCCCAACCCGACCCACCACCCAGCCGATCTGGGTGTCGGCCTCCAGACGCGAGCGCATCCATCTCCCATACTCGCGCTTGTCCGCCTGCGCCCGCGGCGACCACACCGCCGGCCCTCGGCTCCGATTGAGCAACTTGAACTGCATCGCCGTCGCATCGATGGCCTCCCCCATCAACCCGCCCAGCGCGTCGATCTCTCGAACCAGGTGCCCCTTGGCGGTGCCGCCGATGGCGGGATTGCAAGGCATGTGCGCGACCGTCTCGCGCGACAACGTGCAGAGCCCAACCGTGCACCCGAGACGCGCCGCCGCGTGCGCCGCCTCCACCCCTGCGTGACCGGCCCCGACGACGACGACGTCGTAGTCTCTCGTCATCTCCCAGCTACCAACTCATCCTTGAGCCAACTACTTCCCGATACAGAAACGCGCGAAGATGTGATTCACCACGTCGTCAGGCGTGCGGGCTCCCGTCAATTCCTCGAACGCCGCCCGCGCTCGCTGGAGATCTGCCAGCACGAACTCCTCGGTCGCCCCGGTCTTCACGGCCGTTTCGGCCGCTTCCAGCGCAGCACCGGCTTGGTCTAGCAGCCCGATGTGGCGCCTGTTGCCCACCGATGGCGTATCCCGAAGCTCCTCCTCTCCCACCAGCGCCGACCGCAGCGCGACGCGCAACTCCTCCAGACCATCGCCGGTTCTCGCCGACATCTCAACCGCCACGCCGTCGACGGGCAACTCCATCGCGTCCGGCGTCCATGCCGCGCACTCGTCCATCTTGTTCAGCACCACCACGCGCCGCCCCCCGGACGTCTCGCTCAGCACCAACCGGTCTTCATCCTCAATCGGCTGAGACCGATCAAGCACCACGATCGCCGCCGCGGCAACGCCGAACGCTTGTCTCGCTCGGGATACCCCTTCGGCCTCCACCGGGTCGGTCGTCTCCCGGATTCCCGCCGAGTCAATCAACGTCACGGCCAGTCCATCGAGATCAATCACGCTGCTCACGAGATCACGTGTCGTGCCCGCCACCGGCGTCACAATGGCCCGGGATGACCCAACCAGCGCGTTGAACACGCTCGACTTGCCGACATTCGGCTTCCCGAGAATCACGACCTGACAGCCCTCGCGAATCAATCGCCCCCTCGCCGCACCTCGCACCAGTCTGAGGACCTGCTCCCGAATCGCTCCAATACGGCCGGCCAGCGTCCCGGGCTCGACGAAGTGGTAGCCCTCATTCGCGAAGTCCAGCGAAGCCTCCAGCCGTGCCACCAGGTCAAAAAGCTTCGCGTCGATCGCCGCGATGGCTTGCGTCACGGTGCCTTCGAGCTGGTCAAAGGCGATACGGGCCTGCAGCGGGGTGACCGCGTCGATAAGGTCGCCCACCGCCTCAGCCTGGACCAGATCCAGGCGCCCGTTCAGAAACGCGCGCAACGTAAACTCGCCGGGCTCCGCCAGCCTGGCGCCAGCTGAACACCCCAGGCTCAGGATCCGCTCGAGCAAGACCGGGCTCCCGTGCGCCGTGATCTCGACCACGTCGTCCCCCGTATAGGACCTCGGTCCCGGGAAGAACGTAGCGACGACCTGGTCAATGGCATCGCGGTGTGACGCGCTCGGGTCGACGACGGTGCCGACCGTTGCATGTCGTGGTTGCAACGGTTCCCCGCGACCAAGCAACTTGGTTGTAACCGCGAGCGCTTCCGGCCCACTGAAGCGGACCACGCCGAGACCGCCACGACCCGGTGGGGTGGCTACCGCCACGATCGTGTCGTCGGTCGCGAACATCGGCACCCTCGGTGTTCGGCTGTCGCCGACGCGCGCTTCAGCGGTTCCCTGAAACGTCGGTGGATGTGATGAGCACGGTCTTCAGGAAGGCGTCGCCGACGCTCTCGGATGACACGCCAGGCGCCTCGGCGACCGAAAGGTGCACAATGCGGCGCGCGTACGGATTGAGCGGACCGATTTCCTGCGTTTCGCCCGTCATTCGGGCTCGTTCGGCGAGCAGCACTGCGGTTTGGCGCAGTTCCTCATCTTTGCTCTTCCGGTAATCCAGACAGTCGACCACAATGTGGCCGACCTCATGCTCGGCGCGGAACACCGCATTGACGAGGTGCTGGAGGGCATCGAGCCCGATCGCCTGCCGCCGCAACAGCAGTTCTCCGCCTGCGCCGTCGACCGTGATCCGTGTGCCGTCCTCGATGGGCACGCACGCGACGGTGACCGACAGGCCCATGGCCGCAACCACGGCTTCGACGAACGCGGCCATCCTGGTATGCAGATCAGCTGTCACCCTTCACCCCTTGTTCCCTCTGCCCCGGGGCCTCCGGTCCCCACGGTTCTGTCGGCCGCGCTTGCCATCCTCGCGTGGCGGCGCCGAGGGCCGCACGGAGGCGTCGTCGGATGGCCCGGAAGGCTTGACCGGTTTCACATCGATGGTCGTGGCGGTTTTCCGTACTTGTCGCTCCGCCGGCGGCCTTACCTGACGAGTCCGCGTGGGACCCGAGACACGGTTGGTAATAACGGTTTGCCCGATCCCGATGACGTTGCTGGTCAGCCAGTAGACCACCAATCCGGCCGGAGCCCAGAGGAACATAAAGGTGAACATCACCGGCATCAGCATCATTATTTTCTGCTGAGTCGGGTCCGCTGCCGCCGGCTGTAGCCGCTGCTGCACGACCATCGACGCGCCCATCACCACCGGCGTCACGTAGAACGGGTCGTGCATGGAGAGGTCGGTAATCCAAAACATGAACGGCGCGCCGCGCATTTCGATCGCCATCGACAACAGGCGGTAGAACGCGAACAAGATGGGCATGGTCAGCAGCATGGGGAGACAACCACTGGCGGGGTTGGCGCCGTGTTTCCGATACAGGTCCATGACCTCCTGGTTCATCTTCTGTTTGGCAGGGTCAGTCGCTTTCAGGTCGGCATACCGGGCCTGAATGGCCTTCATCTCCGGCTGCAGTTCCTGCATCTTCCGCATCGACACGACGCTCTTGTGTCGCAGGGGAAAGATCACGATATTGATCAACACCGTCAGCAGAATGATCGACCACCCGTAGTTGCCCAAGAAGCCATAAATCCACTTCAAGGTCCGATGCAGCGGCACAACCAAGACCGACAGAAAACCAAAATCGATCACCCGTACCAGGTCCGGGTGTACGACACCCAACACGTCGAAGTCCTTGGGACCAATAAATACCGGGACGTCAGCCATGCCGGGCTCGAATGTCACGTCGAACGCCACCAGGTCGTGCTCGCTGCGCAGCGTGGACACCGGCCGGTATTCGACCCGCGTCTGCTCGGTCCCGGGAAACACCAGGGCAGCAAAGTAGTGGTTGTCAACACCCGCAAACGTGAATTGGCCGTCGTAGATACCCCGCTCGGCTAAGTCATCAGGGAGCGCCCGGTGCAGGTCAACGTCTTCAAGACGACCGTCGGCAAATGCGCGTCCGTACAGGACGGCTCCGGGCACCTGTTGAAACACCAGGCGTGACGTGTCTTCTCGTACACCGCCCAGGGCCGGCCCCCAGCGCATCGTCACGGGAAGAAGTCCGCTTCCGGTGGATACCGACGCGCTGAAACGAACCAGGTAGGGTTGGTCTGGCGACGACTGAAAGTCGAACGATTTGCGCACCCTCAGGCCAGAACTGTCCTCGTAGTCGAACGCCAGCGTGCCGGATTCGCCGGCCAGCCGGAGGCGGTCGGTAGAAGGCCGAAACAGCGCTCCGTCGAGACGCGCCGTCAGCTCCGGGTTGTCAGGGATGACCAACGAGAATGGCCAGGCCTGATCGGGCGCGGCATCGGGGGGGATCAACTCGACCTGCCCACCGGCATCGTCGCTATATCCCTTCAGCTGCCAGCTGATGAGCTCCGCCCCGCGGTTCGCAAACACCGCCCGGATGACATCCGTCTCGACAACAATCTCGTTGTCCGTGCCATCTGACACCGTGGGGGTAAACGCGGGCTCGCCCCCCGTCAACCCTGCCGCTGACGGTGCCGAGCCATCTGGCGGGGGCGTCCCCGCAACTGTCGGGGGCGTTATGGGGCCGCCCACAGCACCCTGCGCTGGCAGCGCTGTGCTCGGTTCGGGTTGTCCAGCGACAACCTGTTCTACCGGCACAGGGGGCGGCGCCAGGAAGCGCTGGTACAACACCAGGACCAGACAAGAGAGAAAAACGGCCCGCAGTACTCGACGTTCCATAAAAAGTTCAGGGCTTCGCGTTACGCTCCACGGCCGCGGCGCGCGCCTGGCACCGGGTCAATCCCCCCCGAGTGAAACGGCTGACACCGTCCCAATCGTCGCAGGGTGAGCCACAGACCATACCCACACCCGTGTCGCCGCACCGCCTCCTCTGCGTAATGTGAGCATGTCGGCTCGAAGCGACAGGACCCGGCAAACAGTGGACCAAGCAGTACGCGATATCCACGGACGCCGGTCACCCACAGCCGCACACAGAGCCCGTTCAGCCGTCGAGCCGGCCAGAGCATCGCGGTCGGCTCACCCGTGTAGTGTGGGGTGGTTTCGTAGTTGGCGGCGGAGGACGCCACGGTAGTCGTCAACCAGGGCGGCAAAAGGAACATCCAGGAAATCACGCCGCGGCAGAACCACGAGATCCAGACCGCCCGCTGGCTTTTCGTGTCGGAAGAGTTCGCGGATCACACGTTTTGACCGGTTGCGCCAGACCGCGCCACCGAGACGGCGGGGCGCAACGATGCCCAGCCGGCTCTTCACCAGGGTGTTTGGCAGCGCGACCAGCGTCATATAGCGACCGCCAGCCCGCACGCCGCCGCTCTGTACCCGCAAGAAATCACGCCTTCGCCTGATACGTTCCAGGCGCGGGAGCGTGCGGCGGGCGGCTGCCTGACTCACGCAACGATTCCCCGCGTCGATTCCCCGCGTCGAGGCCGGCTGTCTAGCCAGAGACTGTCAACCGGTGACGTCCTTTGGCTCGCCGCGCACTGAGCACTCGACGGCCCCCCGGCGTGCTCATCCGCACGCGGAAGCCATGTGTCTTCTTGCGGTGCCTGTTATTCGGTTGGAAGGTGCGCTTCATCTCTTTTTACCAACTCCTCTGACACAACGGCAACTGCTCATCATACCGACACCATTTCGACCCTGTCAACGACGCATCGGGCCCTTCATCCTGTGTTTGGCGACGTCATCGCCCTGGTCTCGGCCCCACCGGTCCCAATGGAGGCCTCTCAGCGCGTTGCGAGGTCACGTAACCGTGTGCTAAAGTCGCGACCTTACACCGTCTTCGCCGGTCTCCCCCTTCAAAGTTTTCCACACCTGTGGAAAAAAATGTGGAAATTTGAGGATTTTTGTGATTCCAACAGCATCACCGTCGCTGCAGAGGCAAATAGCGCGCCCAAGAACCGCTGTTTTTACGCAGATCTGCATGTTCGTGCACATCTTGCGGACTCCCGCATCTCACCGGCCAGCGGCCGCCACAGGGGGGAGGTTCCCCGCGTGAGTCCCGATGCGGCCTCCCCCAGGGGCGAAAATCTGTGGGATCAGATCCTCGCCCGCGTTGAAACCAAGGTGAATAGACACAGTTTCTACACCTGGTTCAAACCCACCACGTTTCTCACGGATGATGGAAACACCCTCACGGTGCAGGTGCCAAACGACCTGTTCCGAGACTGGCTGACCAAGCATTACGCTGGGGTGATCGGTGAGTCCGCCAACGAATTGCAACGAGAAGGCACAGAGGTTCTTTTTGTGACCGAGGACGCATCTGACCCGGCGACCGAGGCTCCGCTGGCGGATGTTGCCGCTTCCACATTCAGCTCTTCCCGCGCGATCGCACGGCTCAACCAGCGCTACACCTTCTCCAAGTTCGTCGTCGGTCCGTCAAACCAGTTTGCCCACGCCGCTGCCAGGGCCGTCGCAGAGGCCCCTTCGCGCTCCTATAACCCGCTTTTTATCTATGGTGGCGTGGGTCTGGGGAAAACCCACCTCATGCACGCGATCGGTCAGTATCTGGCGACACACTCCCCCCACCTCAGCCTCACCTACATCTCGTCGGAGCGGTTCATGAACGAGATGATCAACGCGGTGCGTTACGACCGCATCCTCGAGTTCCGAGAGCGTTACCGCAGCATGGATGTCCTGCTGGTCGACGACGTGCAGTTTCTCGCCGGCAAAGAGGGCACCCAAACCGAGTTTTTTCATACTTTTAACTCCCTCTACGATGCCCAGAAGCAGCTTGTCATAAGCAGCGACTCTCCGCCGCACGAGATCCCGTCGTTGGAGGAACGGCTCCGGTCTCGGTTCGAATGGGGGCTCATCGCTGACATTCATCCACCCGACCTCGAAACCAAGGTCGCCATTCTCAAGAAAAAGGCCGAAGCAGAGAAGATTCCGCTGCCCGACAGCGTGGCGTTGTATATCGCCGGCAAGATCAAGTCGAACATTCGCGAACTTGAGGGGTCATTGATACGGCTGATTGCCTACGCGTCGCTGACCGGGAGCCAGATATCGCTGTCGCTCGCCCAAGACGTGCTTCGCGATATCCTCGAACGAGACGACCCCAAGGTGACGATCGAAATCATCCAAAACCACGTCGCGCGCTTCTACTCCCTTAAAATCAGTGATCTCCGGTCGCGGAACAACTCTCGGTCAGTTGCCCTCCCTCGACAAATATCGATGTATTTGTGCAAGCAGCTCACCAATGCGTCGCTGCCGCACATCGGCAAGAGCTTTGGCGGAAAACACCATTCAACGGTCATCCACTCCATCCGAAAAATCGAGCTGGTGCGAAAAAGCGATGCGGCGTTCAACAAACTAATCGACAATTTCTTGCAAGCATTTAGTTGAACAAAACGGCCCCGCGAGCCCTTTTTCCGCCAGATCAGCACATTAGGCCTGTGGAATCTTTGTGCACAACTGACCCAACCCGCGCCGTCCCGATCTAACCCGTGATCGCGGCGAACTGGTACCGCACAATTCCAACAGGCTAAATAATTGAAAATAAATACTTTACATACGTTCAAACGGTTTTCAACAAGACTCTAGATCCTTGGTATAATTATGAGTCTCTCGTATCTCTTGTAAGACCTCCTCCGACACTGAAATCCCGAGGGCACCACCGAGATGGAACTCACCGTCCGCAAAACTGAACTTCTTCGAGAACTCCAACTCTTCCAGGGTATTGTCGAGCGCAAGAACACCATTCCAATACTCGCCAATATTCTGGTAGTGGCAGAGGACCGTGCGGACTCGGTTCGCTTGGCGGCGACAGATCTAGAGGTCGGTTTGCGCAGTAGCTGTGCCGCAACCGTCATCAAAGGAGGCTCTATTACGCTGCCGGCCAAGAAACTCTATGAAATCGTTCGAGCCCTGCCCGACACCGAGGTCAAGATCACACAGTCGGCCGCGGGGACGGTGAACGTCGCCGCCGAGCGGTTCAGCTCGCGCATGCAGACGCTCAAACGAGACGATTTTCCGACTCTCCCACACTCCACCGGCGAGGGCACCGAGACCCTCCCGGGCCAAACATTGCGGGAAATGGTCAGCAAGACCCAATTCGCCATCACCGGCGAAGACACGCGATATTTTCTGAACGGTGCGCTGTTCCTGTTTACGGATCAGGCCTTGAGCCTGGTCGCCACCGACGGCCATAGATTGGCCCTCGTTTCAGCACCCCGCACCGAGGCCACCGGCGACGACATCCCAGCGGCTCAAGCAGCCGCACACGGGGACCCCGAGGCCACCCGCGTCATCCTGCCCAAGAAGACCTTGTGGGAGTTGGCGAGACTGCTGGGGGATGATGTCGAGTCCGTCACCTACGAGCGTGGCGAAAACCACCTCTTTTTCGACCTGGGCGGCCGACAGCTTATTTCCCGGATGATCGACGCCCAATTCCCGGCCTACGAGCGCGTCATCCCGAAAGGGAACGACAAGCGCATCGAATTTGATCGGGATCGGCTCACCAGTGCGATCAAGCGGGTCGCCCTGTTGTCGAGCGAACGGTCCAGAGCCGTGAAGTTCCAGATCGACGCCGGCCGGGTGGAGATCACGTCCAGCAGCCCGGAGGTGGGGGAGGCGTCCGAGGTCCTGAGCGTTGACTACTCCGGCCCGGCGCTCAGCATTTGCTTCAACGCCCAATATATCCTTGATTTCATGACAGTCACGGACACCGATAGCATTGCGCTCGATTTCAAGGACGAGCTCAGTCAGGCGGTCCTCTCACCGGTTGGGCGCAACCGATGCGACTACACCTACGTCATCATGCCGATGCGAATATAGCCGCGTTAAGAACCCAGCCATCACAGCAG
>SXOW01000003.1 GCA_005778315.1 Acidobacteriota bacterium | reverse complement strand
GATCAGCAGCGCGACCGTCCCGAGCGCGCCGCCAAGAGCCAACGACCCAACGTCGCCCATGAACAACTCGGCGGGGTAGGAGTTGTACCAGAGGAAGCCGAGCCCGGCGCCAACCAACGCGCCGCAGAACACGGTGAGTTCCGCCGCGGACACCACATGTGCCAGCAGGAGGTAGTCGGCGAACACGGCGTGCCCGGTGACGTAGGCCAACGCGGTGAGCGCCGCCGCCGCAACAGTGAAGACGCTGATGGCCAACCCATCGAGCCCGTCCGTGATGTTGACGGCGTTCGAAGACGCGGTGAGCAACAGCGCGGCGAAGGGGACATACCACCACCCGAGGTCCGGCGTCAGCCACTTCAGGAAGGGGAACAGCAGATCCGTGCTGTAGAGCCCTTCTCCCCTCAGCCACAGGAGGGCGAGCCCCACCGCCACCCCGACCACACTCTGCGCGATCAGCTTGTAGCGCGGTCGCAATCCGTGATGGTTCTGACGTCCGATCTTCAGGTAATCGTCCAGGAAGCCGACAGTGCCGAACGCCGTGGTGGAGAGCATCGCAACCCATACGTAGGCGTTGGTCAGATCGCCCCAGCACAGGGTCGGCACGAGCACCGCGGCGAGAATGAGCAACCCACCCATCGTCGGGGTGCCCGCCTTCAACTGGTGCGTCTCCGACAACTCATCACGCACGACCTGCCCGATTTGAAAGTTACGTAGGGTGCGGATCATCCACGGTCCCAGGAGGACGCTGATGAGGAACGCGGTCGAACCAGCAGCGGCAGTACGGAACGTGATGTACTGGACCACGTTGATCGGTGGATAGAGCAGGTGGAACAACATCAGGCTCGCTCCTCCAGGAGCCGGTTCACGACCGTCTCCGTTCGCACGCCGCGCGACCCCTTGACCAGCACCAGATCCCCATCACGCAGGAGCGGGCTCAACTGTGCCGCCGCCGCCACGCTGTCGTCGCAATGCACCACATTTGTGGCGGCGAGTCCTGCCTCGATGGCCGCCTCACCGATTCCACGCGCTGGTCCGCCACCGACGGTGACCAGCAAGCCGACGCCGGCCGCCACTGCCGCCCGTCCGATCTCTTCATGCAGCGCCTGCGCACGCGCACCCAGCTCCAGCATTTCTCCCCGCACCGCAACTCGACGTCCGGTCCGACGATCCTGGGCGAGCGTATGCAAGGCGGTGATCACCGCACGAGGATTCGCGTTGTAGGAATCGTCGACCACGATCACGCCGTTCGCGAGGCGATGGACCTGGCCTCGTCCTGGCGGCGCCCCCACCGTGGCCACCCGTTCACCGGCGGCCACCAGCGGAACCTGGAGCTGGATCGCCACCGTCATGGCTGCCAGCACGTTCGCGAGATTGCCCCGACCGAGCAACGGCGTTGAGACCGGCGTGGAACCGACGCTCGTGTGCACCATGGCGCGGGTGCCGTCGAGTCCGCAGTCCTCGACATCGGTCGCTGTCACGTCGGCGGACGTACGCAGGCCGAACGTCGCCACCCGCCCACGACAGGTAGCGACCCGCGCCATCACGCGTTCGTCGTCCGCATTGGCGACAACGACCGTCTCGTCGGTGGACCCGCTCAAGATCTCGGCCTTCGCGTCGGCGATCCCGTCTATCGACGGGAAGAACTCGATGTGAGCTTCGGTCACGTTCGTCCACACCCGGAGCTCCGGCTCCGCGAGCTCGACCAGTCGCCCGATCTCGCCAGGCGCGTTCATGCCAAGCTCCACCACGGCGATGTCCGGCTTGCTTGCCAACGCGAGCAAGGACAGTGGCAGGCCGATGTGGTTGTTCAAGTTCCCCTGGCTCCGCGACACGCGGTAACGCACCCCCAACACCGCCGCCGTCAGTTCCTTCGTCGTCGTCTTGCCGACGCTCCCAGTGATCGCGACGACCGTCGCACCGGAGGCACGGCGCACATACCGGCTCGCCACCTGCAGTGCGCGTAGGGTGTCGTCCACCACCACGCCGACACCCGGTGACGGCCCCAATGCCGCCTCGTCGCTCACCACCGCTCCCATGGCTCCCCGGGCCCGTGCTTCGGCGACGAACCGATGACCGTCAAAACGGTCGCCCACGATGGCGACAAACAGGTCACCCGGGCTGAGCGACCGCGAGTCGATCGACAGCCCACCCACCACCGCCGCCGGATCACCCGCACAGATCCGGCCGTCGACGGCGCGCGCGAGGTTGCCCAGGGTGAGCGGGAGTCGTTCATCCATGGTCTGCGCCCCGTGGCTCGCGCCGGGCCCATCCTCCAACCCAGCGTCCCGTTTACGACCACCCAGTGCCGGCCCGTCTCCGACTGAGCGCGGCCCGCGCCACCAACCGGTCGTCGAATGGCCGGCGCTCCTCACCGACCACCTGATGCGTCTCGTGTCCCTTCCCGGCAATCACCACGACATCACCCGGTTCGGCCCGCTCCACCGCGTGCGCGATCGCGGCTGCGCGGTCGACGATGCTGACGTGGCAGCCCGGTTCGGCATCGGCAGCCGGTGCCATCCCGAGACGAATCTCGGCGATGATCGCGTCCGGGTCCTCGGACCGAGGGTTGTCCGAGGTGACCACCACGATGTCACTCAGCCTGGCCGCCACCGCGCCCATCAGCGGTCGCTTGGCCGCGTCCCGGTCTCCACCACACCCGAACACCGTGACAACGCGCCTTGGGCTGAGATCTCGGACTGCGGTCAGGACGGCGCGGAGCGCATCATCCGTATGGGCGAAATCCACCAGCACGGTCAGATCGTCGGCTGTGGTTGACACGATCTCGAACCGCCCCGGCACCCCGTCCAGTTGGGCGACCCCCTGCTCGATCGCGGTCAGCGGCACGCCCACAGACACGGCGGCACTGACCGCGGCGAGCATGTTGTAGGCATTGAGCCGTCCGGGCAGGCGCGAGCGAACATGCAGAGACCCCCGTGGCGTACGCACCTCCATTGAGGAGCCGGATAGAGTCATCGTGAGACTCGTGGGGGTCACGGCCGCTGGGGCGTCGATCGCGTAGGTCACGGCGTGCTCGACGGTGGCTGCCAACCTCACGCCATACGGGTCGTCCAGATTGACGATGGCGGGAGCGCCTGGACCCAACATGTCGAACAGTCGCCGTTTCGTGGCGAAGTAGTCCTCCATGTCCACGTGATAGTCGAGGTGGTCGCGCGTGAGATTGGAGAACACCGCTGCCGCGAACCGCGTCTCGTCCACTCGTCGCATCGAGAGCGCGTGGGACGACACCTCCATCGCGCACGCCGTGCAACCGTGTTCGACCATCTCCCGCAGCAGCGCCTGCACTTCGGGCGCCTCCGGTGTGGTGTGCGCGGCGGCGTGGTCGCGGTGACCCGTGCTGTATCCAACGGACCCGATACGCCCGCATGGCCAGCCGGCCGCCTCGAAGATGGCCGCGAGGAGGTAGGTTGTGGTCGTCTTGCCGTTCGTCCCGGTCACCCCCACCACCGTGAGCTCGGCACTGGGGTCACCGTAGAATGCGGCCGACAACTCAGCCAGCGCGACGCGTACGTCAGACACCATCAGCCACGGGACGCCAGCATCGTCCGGACCATCGGAGCCGGCGACTACAAGCACGGCGCCCCGAGTGACCGCGTCTGGCGCGAAGCGGGCCCCGTCGAAGTGTTGTCCCTGAACCGCCACGAAAATCGCCCCGCGCTCCACTTGTCGCGAGTCGTAGGCGATGGCGGTCACCACGTGGTCCTGAGCACGCTTCCAGAGGGCCGGTGCGTCGGCCGACGCGAGGCCAGAGAGGCGCGGGAGCAGGTCGCCGACCGTCATCGCACCACCCTGGTGGCCAGAGTGGGCGTGCGATCCAACTGGAGCGTGACCTGCTGCCCGGGAGACACGGGCGCTCCGGGCTCAGGCGTTTGTTTGCTGACGAAGCCCCGACCGGAGGTCCTGGTTGTCAGTCCGATTTGTGTCACGACGCCCAGCGCCGACCGCTCGCTCAACCCCAGCAGGTCGGGCATGAGACCGGTGACCGTGGCCCCCCGCGATGGGGTCGCAGGGGCGAGCGCGCGGGTGGACACGGGGCGGACCCGAGCACCCGCGTCGTGATTCTGGTCCGCAGTCTGGTCCGAAGCCATGACGATCGGCGACAGGGCACCGACGTTGGGCGGCACGCCCAGGTGCCGAAGGGACGCCTCGGCGATACGCTGGAACGTGGGAGCCGCCACGGCTCCACCAAACTGCGCGACGTCGTCGATCACCACCAGGACCGTCAGCGCGGGCCGCGTGGACGGTGCGAAGCCGGCAAATGATGCGACGTTATGGCCCTTTGGGGCATACGCGCCGTTGATGATCTTCTCTGCCGTCCCGGTCTTGCCCGCCGCCGTGTAACCCTCGATCTGCGCTCCCCGCGCGGTCCCGTGCGAGACGACGTCCTCGAGCATGCGTGTGAGGGTCGACGCCGTCTCGGTGGAAATGACGCGCCGAATGACGTGCGGTGCCACCTCCAGACGTTGGTCGCCGCTGACCTGGGCGCGAACCAGCCGGGGTTCGATGAGTTGACCGCCATTGGCGACTGCGCTCATCGCAGCGGCCATCTGCAACGGCGTGACCGAAATGTTGTAGCCGATCGAGACGGAAGCCAGCGCACTGTCACGCAGCTGCGCCCACGGGTGCACGATCCCCCGGCTTTGGCCCGCGAAATCACGGGACGCGGTCTGCCCAAATCCGAAGCGCGTGACGTATCGCCCCAGACGCTCGGGTCCGAGCGCGACGCCAATCTTGCTGGCTCCGACATTGCTGGACTTGACGATGACGTCGGCAAAGGAGAGCTCGCCGTAGTTGCGGGTGTCCTCGATCCGATGCGACCCGAAGCGGATCACGCCAGGGCTGACATCGATCATCTGCCCTGGCTCGAACACCCGCTCTTCGAGCGCGGCGGACGCTGTCACGATCTTGAAGGTGGAGCCTGGCTCGTATACGTCCTGGGTCGCCCGGTTCCGTCGCGACTCGGATGTCGATGCAGAAAACGCGTTCGGGTTGAAGGTCGGCTCGTTCGCAAGGGCCAGAATCTCGCCCGTAAACGGGTCCATCACGATGACACTGCCACCGGCCGCATTGTGCTCACGCACGGTGGCGCGAAGTTCGCGCTCGGCGATGTGCTGGATGAATTTGTCGATCGTGAGCTCCAGCGACACCCCGGCGGTGGGTGGACTCTCGACGCGGCTGAAGGCGCGATTGTGGGCGTCCGTCTGGACGAGCACTCGGCCCGGTCGTCCGCGCACCTGCTCGTCGTAGGCGGATTCCAGACCGTTCAGACCATGGTTGTCCGTTCCGACATAGCCGAGCAGATGCGCCGCCAGCTCCTTGTTTGGGTAGAAGCGGCGACTTTCCTTGATCAGCCCGATGCCCTCGAGGTCTAGCTCGCGAATCCGGCGTGCGGCGTCGACCGACACGCGACGCTGGATGTAGGCGAACAGCCGGTCTTCGCCCAGCCGCGTCTGGATCCGGTCGCGTTGTGAGGCGTTGCACTCGAGGACCTCGCACAACTGCCGCGCGGTGGCAACCGGATCGGTGACCTCCATCGGCACCGACATGACCGTGTCGGCATCCACGCTGTAGGCGAGGATCCGACCCTCGCGGTCGAGAATTTCTCCGCGCTTGGGATGGGTCTCGAGCGACCGAGATTGTTGTCGCGCCGCGCGATCAACCAGGTCATCGTAGCGATAGACCTGCAAGTGCAGCAGCCGCGCCTCGATACCGAGGCCCCAGACCAGCATCAAGCTCGCGGTAACAAGCACTCTCCGTCGGAGCACCGCACGCCAGCGATCAGGGGAAGTAGAGGGTGGCGCCATAGTCGTCTCGAGCACTTACGGACGGGCAGCGACGGTTGCCGACGCTTCGCGCGACGCCAGGACAGACCGATCGGGCGGCTGGGTCGGCGCGATGCGTTCGATCACATGCGAATCCGCCGCGGTGGGCGCCACCAGGTCCAGCTCGCCCAGGGCGATCTGTTCGATACGTCGGGGTGACCGCAGCGTCTCGATATCCAGGAGCAGGTGCCTGTTGGTTTCGAGCGCGTCGGCGCGCTCCTTCTCCATCTGTTCGAGTTCGTATCCGTGCCGAAGGAGCTCGAAGTGCTGCCACGCGGAGAACAACAACACCACGACCAGACAGACGCCGATTCCGAGCGACCGCCACAGTTGCCGCCGGCGAGTCTTGTCCACCTCCCGCACAATCGGAGTGTTCGGGATGTCGCGTTTGATGTCGTACTCGACATGGCGCTTGCTCATGCCAACCTCTCAGCTGCACGCAGCCGGGCAGACCTGGCGCGGGGGTTACGCGAGATTTCGTCCGCCCCTGGCCTGAGCGGTCTCCGGGTGAGGACCCGCAGGGCGATCTCGCCGCTCTGCTCGAGCTCGCGGAGGGTGTGCTTCACGATCCGGTCCTCCAAGGAGTGAAAGCTGATGATCACCATGCGGGCACCGGCGACCAGACGGCTGGCCATCGATCGCAGGAACACGTCGAGGCCGTCCAGCTCTCGATTGACCCAGATCCGCAACGCCTGGAAGGTGCGGGTCGCCGGATCGATTCGCGTGCGTCCCCGATACCGCATCGACCGGCGCACCACGCTCGCCAACTCGGTGGTGGTCGTCAGCTCCCCGGCATCCCTGGCCCACAAGATGCCTCGGGCGATGCGCCGCGAATGCCGCTCCTCTCCGTATTCGTAGATCACGTCGGCCAACGTCTCCGCCGTGACCGTGTTCAGCAACTCTGCCAGCGTGGGTCCCCGGCTACGATCCATCCGCATGTCCAGCGGCGCCTCGAGACGAAAACTGAAGCCACGTCCTTCGGTCTCGAGCTGGACGGTGGAGTGGCCCAGGTCGGCCAGCGCCCCGTCAACGCGGTCGATCCCGCGGTCGTCCAGCACCCGCTCGAACTCGCGGTAGTCGGCGTGCACCAGTTCAATCCGGTCGTGCCACGGAGCCAGCCGCTGTCGCGCCAGTTCGAGGACCTCCGGGTCGCGATCGAGGCCCAGCACCCGTATTGCGCCCGCTTGACACAGCGCTTCGGTATGCCCGCCGGTGCCTACCGTGCAATCGATGACAAGCGGGCGCCCGGCCGGCGCCAACTGCTCGATCGTCTCCGCCGGCAGCACCGGCTCGTGTAGAATCATGGCGGTCAGATTCCGAACTCCGAGAGCGCGCGAGCGTCCGTGTCGGTGAACGGGTCTCCGTCTAGTCGGCTGACGAAGCGCTCATGGTTCCAGACATCGAGGTAGTCGTATTGACCGAATACATCCACCTCGCCGGCCATGGCGGCCGACTCGCGCAGCCGTGCGTGAATCGAGACGCGACCTTGTTTGTCGAATTCACCGGGCTGACCGAAGTAGTTGACCCGGTCCAGGAATCTGCCCCTGGCGGGGAGCGTAGTGGGCACCTTGGCGACCTTTTCCTCGATGGCCGCCCACACCTGGAGGGGATAGATCCGTACGAGTTCACCGCTCAAACTCGTAATAAAGAGTTGGGTGCCGTATCGATCTTCGATGGTGGCGCGAAACAGCGTTGGGATCTTCAGTCGCCCCTTCTCGTCGATCTTGGCCGAAAAATTTCCCCGCAGCACCTATTTACTCCACCTCGGTCCAATTCAGTCCACTCGCATGTTAGGAGGCCGTCGGTCGGGTGTCAATATCCAAATTGCGGTAAATCAACGGCTTACGTCTAATTTTCGCTTCGTTTACACACTACCGCGCGCCATTGCCCGAGCCGTGAGCGCATCACGGACGTCTCCCTACACCGCCGCGAACCGCACACGATGCTTCGAGCAGGACTGATCGGTCTGCCATCAACGGGAAAAACCACGCTGCTCCGCCTGCTGAGCCAATCCGGCGACGGCGGCGTTGAGACGGGGGGTCGAGCCGAGTCCCAGGTCGGGGTGGCGCGAGTGCCTGATCCGCGGCTCGATCGGCTCACGGCCCTGTTCAAGCCCAAACGACACGTGCCGGCGACGGTCGAGCTCACCGAATTGGCCGGCCAGGGCGGGGCGAGGGCGCTGCTCGACGTGACCAGTTTTCGCGATGCCGACGCACTCCTCCACGTCCTGCGCATGTTCAACGACGACCGCGTCCCGCATGTGGCTGGAACCATCGACCCATCCCGTGACGTGCGCCAAATGGAGGACGAGCTGATCCTGGCCGACCTGGGCGTCGCGGAGCGGCGACTGGAACGAATCCGGCAGGATCAGAAGAAGGGTAAAAGTCGCGAGCTGGACGAAGAAGCGAGGGTCATCGAACAGTGTCGGACGACGCTTGAGGACGGCCACCCGCTACGCACGCTCTCCCTCGACCCGGAGGACACGAAACGGCTCCGGGGATTCAGCTTCCTGTCGGCGAAACCGTTGCTTGTGGTGCTCAACCTTGACGAAGCCGATGTCGCGGACCCCGCCGGGGCGATCGAACGGGCTGGGCTAGCCGACGCGCTGACCGGAGCGGCGGCGGAGACAGTGCCCGTGTGCGCCAAGATCGAGCTTGAGATCGCCCAATTGCCACCCGAAGACTGCGCGGCATTTCTGGACGACCTCGGCCTGGTGGACTCTGGTCTCGCCCGGGTCATCCGCGCGAGCTACCGACTGCTCGGGTACATCTCGTTCTTCACCGTCGGCGAGGATGAATGCCGAGCGTGGTCCATCCCTCGAGCCACGTCAGCCCAAAACGCTGCGGGGGAGATCCACAGCGATATCGCCCGCGGGTTCATACGGGCCGAGGTCGTCTCGTATGACGCGCTGACCGCCCGGGACGGTTCGTACCCGGCATGCCGTGAACACGGCGAGGTCCGACTCGAAGGCAAGGAATACGAAGTGCGCGACGGCGACATCATCAACTTCCGGTTCGCGACGTAGACGCCCGCTGACACGCCATCCCATGAGGACGTTGATCACCGGCGGTGCCGGATTTATCGGCTCTCACCTGGCCCGGGCACTACTCGACGCTGGCCATGACGTGTTCGTGCTGGACAACCTTTCCACCGGCTCCATCGACAATATCGAGCCACTCAAGGCCCACCCGCGGTTCGGCTACGCGATCGACACGATCACCAACGAGCCTCTGCTGTCGGAGCACATCGATCGGTCGGACGTGGTCTTCCACCTTGCCGCCGCCGTTGGCGTTCAGCTGATTGTTGAGGCGCCCGTTCATACGATCGAGACCAACGTCGCCGGCACCGAGGTCGTACTCAAGCACGCGGCGAAGAAACGAAAGCTGGTCGTGATCGCCTCGACCTCAGAGGTCTACGGCAAGAGCACGGCGATACCGTTCCGCGAAGACGCGGACCTCGTGCTGGGGGCCACCCATCAGCATCGGTGGGCCTATGCCTGCAGCAAGGCTATCGACGAGTTCCTGGCCCTCGCCTACTGGAAGGAGCGCCAGCTTCCAGTCATCATCCTGCGGTTGTTCAACACGGTCGGGCCCGGACAGACCGGGCGATACGGGATGGTGATCCCAAATTTTGTGCGTCAGGCGCTCGCGGGTGAACCGATCACGATTTTCGGACCGGGAACCCAGTCTCGCAGCTTTGGCTTCGTTGGTGACGTCACCCGCGGAATTATCGCGCTCGCTGGCGAACCGCGGGCGGTGGGTGAGGTGTTCAATCTGGGCAATGACCGGGAGACGACGATTCGTGAACTGGCGACGATGGTGAAGGAGGCGACCGCGAGCGACTCGGAGATCGTCACCATTCCCTACGACCAAGCCTACGAGAGCGGCTTTGAAGACATGTCCAGACGAGTGCCGGACCTCACCAAGGTCCAGACTCTGGTCGGCTACGAGGCCCGCGTCCAGTTGCCCGAGATCCTCACTCGTGTGATCGCGCACCACCGCGCCCAGCGGCCCGAGTACAGGTAGCGATGGGGTACAGCCAGATCGCGTGACGAGGCCGTCAGGCTATACTGCAAGGGATGGTGACACCGTTCCTCGCGAAGGTCTGGGTCGGTGTTGCGACCCTGTGTATCGCCTTGGCATGCGGAGCCCCGGTCTCAGCTGCAGACGACCTGGAATTCTCGATTCACGACGGACGCGTCACGATTCTGGCGCGGCAGGTGTCAATCAAAACCATACTTGAGGCGTGGGGCCGAGTCGGGCACACGTCCATCATCGACGCCGACGAGCTTGAGGACCGGCTCGTGACCCTGGAACTCGTGGACGTGCCGGAGAATCTGGCCTTGCGCACGCTGTTGCGGGACGCGGCGGGCTACCTCGCCGCGCCACGAATCGCGCCCTTCGCCGACGGCTCGCGTTTCGACCGCATCCTCGTACTAGTAGAGACCAAAACACCCGAGCCGGCAGCGGTGTCCGCCGGACGACGGATGCCGGTCGCGCCACCCCAAGTGAGTCCAGCCGCAGGCGGCACCCGTGGGCGAACACCGTTCACCGCTACCGCGGCGCAACAGGAACAGCTGGAACAGCTCCAACAACTATTGCAGGGCCAAGATGGGGGCCCAGATGGGGGCCCAGATGGGGATGGTGCGGCGCCGGAGCCGGGGGAACCGGACGCTATCCCCGCATTCGGGACGATACCGGCTGAGCGACCGGGATTGCCGATGCGCAGTGCTGACCCGAATGAAGAAGCCGCTGCCGTCCAGACCGGCGCATTCGGGACCACCACCCCCGCCGAACCTACCAGCGGGACGCGGACGCGGGGCATTCGACGCCGCTAGTGCGCGCGAGCCCGATTGGCGGCTGGGGGACCGCAACGGCCCACCAGACTCATCAAAACAGCCGCGGCGGGAACTCGGCGAATTGATGGCCCTCGACGCCCAGCAGGATCCGTTTGGTGGCCACGCCCCCGGTAAAACCACCGATCCGACCGCCCTGGGCCAGGACTCGATGGCACGGGACGATGATCGGCACCGGATTACGCCCGAGCGCGCCGCCGACGGCTCGACTCGCCCCAGGTGTGCCGAGACCCGCAGCAACGGCGCCGTAGCTACTGAGTCGCCCGAAACGGATTTTCCGCGTCTCGTCCAGTACCCGTGCGGTGAATGGCGTGACCTGACGCAGGTCGACGGGAACCGTAAACTGGGTCAGCGCCCCGGCAAAGTACGCGCGGAGCTGCTCTACCACCGGAGACAGCGCGGCGTCATCCCGCCACACTTCTGGGGCCCGGCGAAGAAGCGCGGCCCGATACGCTCGCTCCGATCGTTGCCCGAAGGTCAGATCGCACACCCCGCGGTCGGTCAGGCCGATGAAGACGATGCCGATTGGGGTCGACATCGCGCCAAAGCGGATGGGTGGGTAGCCCGCCCGGTCCAAGGTGCCGCGCAACCGGTTCCTGGCGTCCCGTATGTCGGCAAGCGCCGGCTCGTCTGACGCGGCGGCACTCAGCAGCCCACGTTCCAGCCATGCGGCGTGCTGCCAGGCATCTCGACAGGCGGGACATCGGTCAGCGTGTCGGCCTAGCTCGAACTTGACGCGACCCGCGTCGTCCCCGGCCACCAGGTCATCCAATCGCGTGACGAACTCGTCGCAGGTCATGTCGTCCTCCCCCATCCCGCCATCTCCCGCCGTAGCCGGCGCATGGCCTGATACACGTTGGCACGTGCCGCGGTCTCAGAGCAGGCGAGCACGGCGCTCACATCTCGGTAGCTGAACCCATGCAGTTGCCGCTGGACGAAAGCGACGCGTTGCCGTTTTGGCAACCGGGCGATCGCCTGTCGCAATCTGAGCGACACGACCTCGCGCTCATGGGCGGCGACCGGGGACACACCGCGGCTGGCCGTATCGGCGACAAGCGCAACCTCGACGCTCCGACCCCGGCTCCGACGGTGGTTCAAGAACTGGTTGGTGGCAATGCGATACAGCCACGCTCGGTGATTTGGCTGTGCACCCAGCCGAGCAAACGCGCGAAAGGCACGCAGGAACGTCTCTTGAAACAGGTCGTCGGCGGTCGTCCTGTCGCCCGTCAGACGACGTAGATACCTCAGGATCTCCGCCTGATGAATGTCTACCAGCTGACCGAAGTCAGTCTGAGACGCGGCGCGACGGGTGGTCGTCATGTCGAGGTCGAGGAGCCGCGCCGTGAGCACATCGTCTACCCCCAGGCTCGCGTGTACAACCCCGTCAGCGACAAAACGTGAAACTCGTGTGCGCGAGCCCCCAGCAGACTTCGCTGGCGTCGGCTATGGTACGCTGCTTGCGCGCCGATGAAACCCTCCGAGCCGGCCGCACCCGCGGCGGCCCCCGTGTCTTCCTCACCACCGACCGGAGCCCCTCGGGGCGGGCTGGCACGGTCTGCCAGCATCGTGGGCCTGGCAACCATGAGCAGCCGGCTGTTGGGACTGGCGCGCGATTCGGTGCTCGCGTTCATGTTCGGCGCCGGAAACGCCATGGACGCGTTTTACGTCGCATTTCGTCTCCCGAATCTCCTCCGCGATCTGTTTGCCGAGGGCACGATGAGCGCGGCCTTCGTACCCACGTTTACCCGTCGGTTGACCCAGGAAGGTCGCGAACCGGCCTGGGCGCTTGGGCGGCAACTGATCAGCGCCCTCATCGTGATCACCGGAGTAGTGGCCCTGGCAGGGATCCTGCTGGCTGAACCACTGACCCGGCTGCTCGCCGAAGACTTCGGAGCGGTCCCGGGCAAGCTGGAACTGACGATCTCGCTCGCCCGCGTCATGCTGCCGTTTCTGACCCTGGTGGCGGTGGCCGCCGCCTGCATGGGGATGCTGAACTCGTTGAACAGGTTCTTCATGCCGGCGCTGTCCCCCGCGATGTTCAACGTCAGCGTGATCATCTGCGCGTTCCTGCTCGTTCCGTTGATGCCGGGGCTCGGTCTCGCGCCGATCATGGCCATCGCGGTGGGTGTGCTCGTAGGCGGGCTCGGTCAAATCGCACTGCAGTACGCGGCCTTGCGCCGCGAAGGTTTCAGCTATCGACCAGCCCTCGACCCACAGGACCCCGGCCTTCGCACGATTCTGCGACTGATGGGGCCCGGCACCGTGGCTGGCGCCGCAGCACAGGTCAACTTGCTGGTGAACACATACCTTGCTGCGGGTGAGGGCACCGGCGCCGTCACCTGGCTCGCCCTCTCGTTTCGACTGATGTATCTCCCGATCGGCGTGCTGGGGGTCTCGATCGCGACGGCGGCGCTCCCGGTTCTCTCGCGTCAGGCGGCTCGCGACGAATTCGCCGGAATGCGCAGCACCGTCTCGCAGGGCTTGCGGTTGATGCTCGTGCTCATGGTCCCGGCCACGGTCGGTCTGATCGTGCTGGCCGAGCCTATCGTCCAGTTGATCTTCGAGCGGGGCCAGTTCACGTCACTCGACACGCGCGGCACCGCGCTGGCACTCGCGTGCTATGCCCCTGGAATCATCGGGTACTCGGTGGTGCGTCTGACCGTGCCGACCTTCTACGCGTTGGGCACCAGTCTCACACCGGCCTACGTCAGCATCGGATCAATGGCGCTCAACGTCGTGCTCAATCTCGCGCTGGTCCCGGCGCTCGGATATCAGGGACTGGCGCTCGGCACCGCCATCGCGGCGCTCGCCAACGCGACGATGCTCCTCGTGCTGCTCCGGCCACGACTCGGCGGACTCGACGGGGCGGCGCTTGGCACCTGTCTGGCCAAGATCGGGGTCGCCAGCGGGGTCATGGGTTTCGTGATTCGAGCCGCGCACATCTGGGCCACGAGCCGCTGGCCCGATCCCGGATTCGTAACGATCGCCGTGACCCTTGGCGCCGAGATCACCCTGGGCATCGGTGTACTGGCGGCCATGGCGGCCGTGCTGCGACTCGCCGAATTCAAGACGGCGTTGCTCCAGATCACCAGACGCCGACAGCGCTAGTGCCCAGTCGGTGCCGGCATGGTACGATGGCACCTCCCCCTCAGCGGCGAGACACGATGAGCAGATACGCCCCCTCACCCACGTTCTCCTCCATCGGTCCCGGCACGATCACACCGATCGTCAAGGCGCTGATCTGGGTGAACGTCGGGGCCTTTGTGGCCCTGCAGATCGTCCCAGCTCTGATCACGTTCTTTGGCCTGACCCCGGCGGCGGTGTTCGGCCGAATGTGGCTCTGGCAACCGTTCACCTATCTGTTCCTGCACGGCGGCTTCACGCACATCCTCTTCAACATGCTGGCGCTGTGGATGTTCGGTACGGAGCTGGAGCGTCTGTGGGGTTCACAGTTCTTTCTGCGTTACTACTTCGTGACGGGCACCGGGGCCGGGGTGAGCATGCTGGTGGCGTCCCTCATACCATCCGTATTCGGCGAAGAGATGTATGTGACCCCGACCATCGGCGCGTCCGGGGCGGTGTATGGGCTCTTGATGGCCTTCGCCATCTACTACCCAACCCGACCGCTCTTCATGTTTCCATTCCCGATCCCGATTCCCGCCAAGTACTTCGTGCTGATCATCGGCGGCTTCGTCTTCTTTTCATCTCTCAGCGACACGGCCGGGGGTATCGCGCACATGGCTCACCTCGGCGGTCTTGTCGTGGGTTATCTCTATCTGCAACGTGGCGGGAGAGGCGCCAGCCTTGGCCAGCTGGGCCGGTTCGGCGTGATGGCGGAGATCAAGTATCGATACCTGCGGTGGAAGATGGGCCGACTGAGGAAGAAATTCAACGTCCATCAGGGCGGCGCCGACGACTGGAACGGGCGGATACACTAGACCGGGCCTCAGCTCAACCCGTACGCGCGCCCCGCACCGCGAGCGGCATTATCTCGGGCCAGGATCAATCCACTCGTCGCGAACGGGACTGAAACAGTCGAGCTCGAAGGTATCAGCCAGCGCCTCGGCCTGATGCGGGACCCCGCTCGGGATTCGGATGACCTCACCATCGCGGACGATCACATCCTCGCCGTCCACCCGCACTTTCAGCCGTCCGTCGAGGACGTACGTCATTTGTTCGCTATCGTGCCGGTGCAGCGGCACCAGCGCGCCCCGCTTCAGGTAGACCTGCGCGAGCATCTGACGATCCCCGAACACCAACTTCCGGGAGATCAGCTCGGTCACTTTGTCCAGTTCGAGCTCGCTCCATCCGATCACGGAGCCACCAGGTGGATAGAGGTCAGGCATATCAGAATACCCATTAGAAACAACGAGTTACGAGACATCAAGGATCAATGCGTCCCACGCTGGCAGGGTGATATACTTTGCGCGCGCCGGGTCTGGACTGTCCCGTGTGGAACACCTCCCGACGCCTTGCATCCACCATCATGAAGCGCTCGATGGTCTCCAGCGACGCGAACACCGCGCCGCCCCCTGCCGAGCACGAGAGCCTGTCACGCGGCGAGCTGCTCCGTCTGTATCGGACGATGCTACTGTCGCGTCGCCTCGACGACAAGGAAATCCAGCTCAACAACCAAAGCAAGAGTTTCTTTCAGATCAGTGCCGCCGGACACGAGGCCATCCAGGTAGCGGCCGGCATGCAACTGGAACCGGGCCGCGACTGGTTTTTTCCGTACTATCGAGACCGGGCGTTCTGCCTGGCGATCGGGGTCACCGCGCGGGACATGCTCCTCGGAGCCGTGGGCGCCGCCGAAGACCCGAGTTCCGGCGGACGGCAAATGCCAGCCCATTGGGCCGACCCGACCTTGAATCTCGTCTCGCCGTCCAGCGCGGTCGCCACGCAGTGCCTGCATGCGATCGGATGCGCCGAGGTCTCACAGTTGCGGGGCGCCCGCGGTTCCGACGGCGAAGTTGTCTTCGTCTCGCTGGGCGACGGGGCAACCAGTGAAGGCGAATTCTGGGAATCGCTGAACACGGCCTGCACCAGACGTTTGCCGGTGATTTATCTCATCGAGGACAACGGGTATGCGATCTCGGTGCCGGTCGAGATCCAGACCCCCGGCGGGAACATCGCACAACTGGTGAAAGGGTTCCCAGGACTCGAAGTCATCGAGACCGATGGGACCGATGCGCTCCAGAGCTATGCGGCCATGAGACGCGCGCTCGTGTACGCGCGAAGCGGCCGAGGACCAGTCCTGGTCCGGGCCAGCGTCGTCCGCCTCTATTCGCACTCGTTATCCGACGACGAGGCGATGTACAAGAGCGCGGAGGAGCGTGCCGCCGAGCGTGCTCGAGACCCGCTCCGCAGGTTCGTGGCCCTGTTGACCGAGGAAGGGATCGCCGACGAGGACGCCCTGGCCGCGATCGGCAACGAGGTGGACGACGAAATTCGTGCCGCGACCGACTATGCGCTGGCGGCGGCACCGCCCGATCCAGCCACAGTGCTGCGGTATCTGTACTCGCCAGACGTCGATCCCACCTCGGATGCCTTCGACGTTGCGGGGACGCCGGAGGGTCACCCCATCACCATGGTGGCCGCCATCAATCGCACGCTTCACGATGAAATGGCGCGAGACGCCTCCCTCGTTGCGTTCGGCGAAGACGTCGCGGACTGCAGCCGGGCAGAGGCACTCTCTTCGGTGCGAGGCAAGGGCGGCGTATTCAAAGCCACGCTGGGTCTGCAACGGACATTCGGACGCGAACGTGTCTTCAATTCGCCACTCGCCGAGGCCAACATCGTGGGGCGAGCCATCGGCATGGCCGTGCGCGGCATGAAGCCTATCGTGGAAATCCAGTTCTTCGACTATATCTGGCCCGCCATGATGCAGATCCGCGACGAACTGACGATGATGCGGTATCGGTCCAACAACACGTTCTCGTGTCCCCTGATCATCCGAGCTCCGATCGGCGGGTATCTGCGTGGAGGCTCGCTGTATCACAGCCAGTCCGGTGAGAGTATCTTCGCCCACTGCCCGGGGATCCGTATCGTCTATCCGTCGAACGCGGCGGATGCGGCCGGTCTGCTACGGTCCGCCATTCGCTGCGACGACCCGGTACTTTTCCTCGAGCACAAGCACCTCTATCGCCAGCTGCACAGCAGGTCGGTGTACCCGGGATCGGAGCACCAGATTCCATTCGGACGTGCCCGGGTCTGTCGAGACGGCACCGATGTGGTCGTGGTCACGTGGGGGGCGCTGGTCCACAAGACACTGTTGGCGGCCGAGCGCGCGGCGCAACAGGGCATCAGTGTCAAGGTCTTGGACCTGCGCACGTTGGCGCCGTATGACTGGTCTGCCATCGCCGAGGCTGTCGCGGACACCAGTCGCGTCGTCATCGCGCACGAGGACCAATTGACGTGCGGATTCGGCGCGGAAATCGCGGCGCGGATCGCAGAGGAGTTGTTCGACCAGCTGGATGCCCCTCTCAAGCGGGT
>SXOW01000254.1 GCA_005778315.1 Acidobacteriota bacterium | reverse complement strand
GCCGCGCTCCGAGTCCGGCGCCAATTGTCGAAACAGCCGGCCCATGCTCAGGGCCGCGTCGGCAGCCTCCCACCCCTTGTTGGATGGCCCCGGCCCAGCACGCTCCAGGGCTTCCTCTGCCGAGTTGGTCGTCAGCACGCCAAATGTCATCGGTCGACCGCTGTCCAAGGCGGCGATCGTCAAGCCGTTGGCCACCGCGGCCGCGATGACCTCGAAGTGTGGGGTCTCACCGCGTATGAGACACCCGAGACCGACAACGACATCGACCTGGCCAAACGCAGCGACGCGGCGCGCCGCCTGCGGCACCTCAAAGGCGCCGGGCACCGTGGCCACCAGAATCTGGCTCTCGCCAAGGCCCGCGGCCCGAAGCGCGGCCAGCGCGCCGTCCAGGAGCTTGTTGGTCACGAAATCGTGGTAGGTCGACACGACGATTCCGACTCGCAGGTCGTCGACGGACGCCGTCCCGTTCACGGTCTCCATGGCTCTACCACTTACCGGCCGACGAAACGCGGCTTCCGCTTCTCCACGAAGGCCTGCTTGCCTTCACGCGCGTCATCGGTGCCGGTCACGAGACCAAACGCCGTCGCTTCGAACGCCGACGCCTCGTCAAGCGACATGTCCAGGCCCCGATGCACCGTTTCCAGTATGAGGCGCACCGCAGCAGGGGCTTGGCGCGCCAAGGTTGCCGCCAAGCTGCCCACTTCATCGGCGAGCGTGTCCGGCGACACCACCCGGTTGACCAACCCGATACGCCACGCTTCATCGGCCGTGATCGACTGTCCGGTCAGCAACAACTCAAGCCCGCGACCGCGACCGACGAGTCGCGGCAGGCGTTGGGTCCCGCCAAAACCGGGAATCAGACCGAGGCCGATCTCCGGTTGTCCGAATGTGGCGGTGGCGGACGCCACCCGCAACGTGCAGGCCATGGCGACCTCGCACCCCCCGCCCAACGCGAACCCGTTAACCGCGGCGATGACCGGTTTGCCAAAGGTTTCGATCAGGGCGCACATGCGGTGGCCGCCGTCGGCCATCGCCTTGGCTTGGACCGGGGTGAGGGCCGCCATCTCCCGGATGTCCGCCCCGGCGATGAACGACCGGTCTCCAGCCCCGGTCAACACCACACAACGCACATCGGGGTCGTCGCGTAGTTGGCGCAGCACCTGCGTCAATGTCTCGACCGTTTCCGTGTTCAGCGCGTTCAGTACCGCGGGACGATTGACGGTCACCGTCGCGACCGCGCCAACCCGCTCCGTGCGTATCACCTCGTTACTCATACTCGGCCCTGATGGTCACTATACTCCAGTGATCTGCGTGGAGATTCCGAGGCCGCGTCAGGTGCCGACAACGGCGTCCTAAGAAACTGTACTCCTCGAAGGACAGTTTCTGGCTCGACGAGTCGCGACCGCATCGCGCGGGCCGCTCACAGCGGAAAGGGAAACAGAATCCAGCCGAGCACGACCGCGGTCGCGACGAAGGCGCCGAAGAGCAGCCCGACCAGTTTGACTTGCTCGGCCGGCTCGTCTTGGAGCAGGACCGCGAACACCAGCGACACCAGCGCGGCGAACACCAGCATGACGAAGAAATGGCTTGGCATCGGGTGTACGTCGCTATTTGCGGCCCAGTGCGACGTCGTAGGCGTCCAAGGCGATCAGCATGTTCAACAGTCCGGACACAATCAGAAAGGTATTGCCATATTCGAACGTGGCCGCGACCACCCGGCCCTCACCCCACCCGGCGACGGAAGCGAGCAGATAGAGCGCTCCATTTCCGAGAGCCGCGCATGCCGCGAGGAACCGCAGCGGTTGCGTGGCATCAAATGGTGCCAGCGCGCCTTCCAACCACAGGCCGAGGCTGAACATGACGCCCAGGGCACACAGGAAGACCACGCCCTTCTGACGGCGCCCGAGCCACAGATGTCCGGCGCCCGGAATCGCCCAGGCCAGGGCCAGCGCCGCCAGCGCACGGCCACCGTCTGGCGCCGGCGCGGTGGCATCCGCCCCTGGCGCTACGCCAAGTCGCCGCGAATCACGAGACTTACGACCCATGACACTGCCGCTCCCAGCGGCACCCCTCCCGTGGCCCGGATCACGGCCGAGCCCTCGAACACACCCGCCACTTCCAGTGCCACCGACGCCGCGGTGGGCACCGCCGCGGCGAGTACGACCCATCGCAACGTCGAGGCCCACGCCACGCTGAGCCGGCGCCCCGATACCCACACCCCTGCCACGACGGCGCCGAGTGCAGCACCCGCGTAAAGGCCCGCGCAGCGGGCACAGACCGGCATCTGCACCCCCCAGAGTCGAAATGACCGCTCAGGACGCTGGTGGCAAAGGAGCCCCCCCACCACATAGGTCCCGGCGGACAGTGCGGTCCCTGGTGCGCCACCGACCTCGTGTGCGGTGGCAAACGGCACCAGCACCAACAACGCCAGCCAGATCAGTGTGAGCACCAGAAACGCGCGCGCCCACCCTCGTCGGGACCCTCGTGCCATGACACGGCCCGCCGATCAGAGGGCGTCGAAG
>SXOW01000023.1 GCA_005778315.1 Acidobacteriota bacterium | reverse complement strand
TGGGCGATGCCGGGTCGGCCCCCGTCGTGTCTGTGCCCTCCTGAAACGCCCGCGGTTTCGGTTTCTCCGGACGCGAGCCCATGCGAGCAGTCGTGCAGCGAGTGACCTCCGCGACGGTGACGGTGGAGGGGCGGGTGGTCGGTGCCATCGAGCAGGGCCTGCTGGTCTATGTCGGCGTTGCCCAGGGCGATGGGGCGGATGACACGGCCTATATCGCACAGAAGCTCGTGGGCCTGCGCATCTTTGCCGACGCAGAGGGTCGTCTCGACCGGTCGGTCCAGGATGTCGGCGGCGCCGTGTTGTTGGTCTCGCAGTTCACGCTGTACGGGGACTGCCGGCGAGGGCGTCGTCCATCGTTCGACAAGGCCGCTGCGCCGGCGGCGGCCAGGGTGGCCTACGAGGAGCTGGCCGAGGCGGTGCGCCGGCTTGGGGTCCCGGTATGCACCGGGCAGTTTCAGGCCCACATGACCGTGCAGTCGCACAACGATGGCCCCGTCACCCTGCTCATCGAGAGCAGCCGGGAATGGTGATCCGGTGGCCGAGCCGGTTGGTCGTGGTGGCGCTCGCGGGAGAGACCGTGTTGGCGCTCGTCGCCCTGTTCTGGATCCGGGCGAGGGGCTTGGTCGTTCAGGTCGGTGATCCGCTGGCGGGGGTAGGGTTCGGCCTGGGTGCCGCCGCGCTGTTCGCGATGCTGAATTATGGTGTGTTGCGGCTCGCACCCCCGGTCGAGCCGGTTCGGGCGCTTCGCGGTCTCTATGCGACCACGCTGCGGCCGGTGTTCGCGACCGCCAGCGCGGCGGATGTCGCGGTGGTGAGTCTGGCGGCCGGGATCGGGGAGGAACTCCTCTTTCGCGGCGCGGTGCAGGCGGAGCTTGGCACCCTCATCGCCAGTCTGTTGTTCGGTCTCGCCCATATCGGTGGTCGCGACTCATGGGTCTTCGGTGTGTGGGTTGCCGTAATGGGGCTCGGATTGGGTGGGCTGGCCCACCTCGGCGGTGGGCTGCTGGCGCCGGTGGTGGCCCACGTCGTCTACGATGCTGCCGCTATCGAATATATTCGGCGAGACGCGGCCAGGCATCGCGAGACACCGCCGTGGTAGTGAGGGATTGAGACATTGACGCATCAACCGATCAACGCTGAGGCTGGTGGCATCGAGGCCCGCCAGACGGGCGGTTGGCAGATTCGTGACCAGGAGTACCGAGACGTGACCATGACGAAGCGACGGATGGCGGGAGTGGCAGGTTGGCTGGTGGCCGTGTGCCTGGTGGCCACATCGGTCGGTGCTCAGCAGCGCCCCCTCTTGACCGAAGACCCGGAGTCCATCGGCGAGGGTCTCCTTCTGGTGGAGGCTGGTTTCGACCACTCCTGGGACCATCCCTTTCCGGTGTCTGGGCTGACCGGCAGCCTGCTGCGTGGACCGCTCGTCGGACTCAGCTTCGGGCTCGGACCCTTCGCTGAAGTACAGATTGACGGTATCTCCACCAGCCGCTTGCTGATCAATGAGCGAGTCGCTGCACCGCTGTCGGGTCTGGTGGACGTCCCCGGCGACAGCACCCGGAGCTTCGACGACGTCGTGATCGGGACCAAGGTCAAGATCATCAGCGAAGTTGGCTGGCGGCCGGCGATGGCCCTCCGCTTCGCGACGCGGCTCCCGAACGCGAGCAACGAGAGTGGACTGGGTCTGGACACGTTCGATTTCTATCAGTCACTACTGGTCGGCAAGACCGTGCAGTCGATTCGTGTTGTTGGCAACATCGGGTTCGCGATCCTCGCTGATCCGACCCGCGGGGATCGACAGAACGACGTGTTGACCTACGGTTTCTCAGTGGCGCGCGCATTCGCCCCGGGGGCCGAGGTCGTTGGCGAGATCAATGGGCGGGCAAGCACGCGGCGGGGTCAGGCGCCCCCCGGCACGGACAGCAAAGGGCAGATGACGTTCGGGGTCCGCTACACGCGCAACGCGGTTCGCTTCGACGCCGGCCTGTTCACCGGTTTTTCGTCGCGCGATCCCAAACTTGGGATCACCGGTGGCATCACCTGGGTGTTCACCAGCCCATTGCGGCCCTAAGCCCCAGACGAGTCCCGGGCTGAGCACCCTGAGTCTGCGAGATGCCGATGGACATTGTGAAGGCGCACGCGTACGGCAACGACTTTCTGTTTGTGCCGATCGACCAGACCGTCGAGGACCAACGTGTCGCGTTGGCCCGTCAGGTCTGTGACCGTCATACCGGCATTGGCGCGGACGGCTTGGTGCTGCATGGGCCGACCGACGCTGGTGCGGACATGATCTTGTTCAACGCCGACGGGGGAGAGGCGGAGGTGTCCGGGAATGCGGTGCGTTGTCTGGCTGCGCTGGTCGCCCGCGAGCGGCCGAGCCTGACGGACCCTGTCGTGAGGACTGCGGCGGGTGCCATCCCGCTGCGACTCGTCGCTCGCGAGGGGCGGCGTCTGACCTTTGAGGCACGGATGGGGCAGCCGAGCGGTCTGCGTCAGCGGTCACTCGATGCTGCCGGAGAGGTTGTCGAGGTGGTGCAGTTGTCGGTGGGCAACCCCCAATGCATTGTCCTCGGTGGTCCCGATCGTCCCGTGACGGAAGCGGAACTCCATCGGTTGGGGCCGCTGCTGGCGACGCATCCGGCGTTCCCGGCTGGTTCCAACGTAGAGTTGGTTGAGGTCGAGACGCCGTCCCGAATCCGGATTCTCATCTGGGAACGCGGCGTTGGTCCGACCGAAGCGTCTGGGACCGGCGCCTGCGCGAGCGCGGTGGCCGCTGCAGCCTACGGCGGCGCCTCACGCGAGGTGGATGTGGTCTCGCCTGGTGGCACGCAACACGTGCGCTGGGAGGAGGACGGCATTGCCTTGACCGGCTGGGCCGAGGTGGTCATGACCGGTCGCTGGCACGGCTAGTCGCCCAGGCGCTCATCGGCGGAGCAAGGGATGCGGTAGTGCGCCGCCGGGTGCAGTGCAGGTTCTTCGTACCCGCCCCAACAGTCCCTGACTCCGTCCGTCCTGTGTCTGTGCTCGCTTCTTGCAGGTAGCTGCAGAGACTGCTCGGATCAGCGCCTCAAGGGAGGGCCACGCCGCTATGGTACGATGAAGTCACTTGCTCCTCACGACCGACCCCGCGAAAAGCTCGACCGTCTCGGGCCGGCAGGTCTGGGTGACAACGAACTGCTGGCCGTCATTCTTGGCCACGGCTTTCGGGCCGCGAGCGCCATTGACGTCGCAAACGAGGTGCTGCACGCGGTAAGCGGCCTGCACGGGTTGACCCGTCAATCCCTGGCGGACCTGCGGCGACTCAAGGGTGTCGGGACGGCCAAGGCGTCGCAGATTCTCGCCGCCGTCGAGCTGGGTCGACGGACATTGCTGCGTGCGCCAGAGCGACGCGAACAGCTGGGTTCGCCGCGGGAGGTGGCGTCATATCTGCTTCCGCGCTATGGCGCACGGGCGGTGGAGCAGTTTGGCATCGTGCTGCTGGACACCAAGCACCGGGTGCTGAAGGCCGCGGTGTTGACGGTCGGGACGCTGGACGCGAGTCTCGTGCATCCCCGCGAGGTGTTTCGCGAGGCGACGGGCGCCGGCGCCGCCGCGATCGTCCTGTTTCATAACCATCCCTCCGGTGACCCGACCCCGAGTGGAGAGGACGCAGTCCTGACGGCGAGGATGGTCGAAGCGGGTCGGGTGATGGGTATCGAGGTGGTGGACCACGTGGTGCTCGCGGATACGAAGTACTGTAGTTTCAAGGAGATGGGGCGGTTGTAGCCGTCGTAGTGTCTATGGCTCGTGTGTTGTATCTGGACTGCTACTCCGGCGCCGCTGGCGACATGCTGCTCGGCGCGCTGCTCGATGCCGGGTTGCCGTTCGAGTTGCTTCGGGCCGCCCTGGGCAGTCTGGCGCTCGATGGCGAGTGCACGGTGTCAGTCTCACGGGTGAGTCGCTCGGGGATCGCGGCGTCCCAGTTCCTCGTGACCGAAACCGCGGCCGACGCGGGCGGTCATAGGCATCGGCACCTGCCGGGCATCACCAAGCTGGTGGACCGCTCAGCGCTCTCCGCTGAGGCGAAGGCGCGGGCCAATCGCCTGTTCCGCCGACTCGCGGAGACAGAGGCGGCGATTCACCAGATGCCCGTCGAGAAGGTGCATCTGCACGAAGTGGGCGCGCTCGACTCAATCGTCGATATCGTCGGCGGCGTGTTCGGGTTGGAGTGGTTCGGCGCCGACCGGATTGTGGTGTCGCCGCTCAACGTCGGGAGCGGCACCATCGAGTGCGAGCACGGGACCCTGCCGGTGCCGGCGCCCGCGACGGCGGCGCTGCTCAGCGGTGTTCCGGTGTATGCCGCGGGCCCGCCCGGGGAAAAATTGACCCCGACCGGCGCCTTGCTGGTGACGGAGTTCGCGGACGCCTATGGCGTCATGCCAGCCATGCGTATCGACCGGATCGGGTATGGGGCCGGAACGCGGGACCCGCAGGGCTATCCCAACGTTCTACGGGTCTTGGTTGGTGAGAGTGACGAGGACGGCCCCTCCGAGCGCATCTCGGTGGTCGAGTGCGAGATTGACGACATGAACCCGCAGCTCTTCGGCGTGCTGATGGACCGTCTCTACGATGCGGGCGCGGTCGACGTCTTCTACACCGCGGTGCAGATGAAGAAGAACAGGCCTGGTACGCACGTCACCATCCTGGCGCCGCCGACACGGCGTGAAGCGGTCGCGACGGTGTTGTTCCGCGAATCGACGACCATCGGATTGCGGTATCGCGACGTCGACCGGCACACGTTGCCGCGCGAGCAGGTGCTGGTGACGACCGCGTTCGGGGACGTGCGCTGCAAAGTGGCGCGACACGGGACGCGCCTGACCAACGTTGCGCCCGAGTTTGATGACTGCGTCCGATTGTCGGTTGAACACGGCGTACCGGTGAAGGATGTGCAAGCCGCCGCCATGCAGGCGTATCGGGAGTCCTGATGTCGCGTTTCTACTTGACCACCGCGATCGACTACGTCAACAGCCGTCCGCACCTGGGGACCGCCTACGAGAAGATCGTGGCCGATGTCATTGCCCGGTACAGGCGGTTGTCCGGGGTGCCGACACAGTTCGTCATGGGCAACGACGAGCACTCGCA
>SXOW01000253.1 GCA_005778315.1 Acidobacteriota bacterium | reverse complement strand
TGGTGATGGCGCCCGTTGAACAGGTTCCACAACTCGGGGCGCTGCGCCTTGGGATCCCACTCGCCGAAGTCGTTGCGATGGGAGAAGAAGCGCTCCTTCGCGCGGGCCTTTTCTTCGTCGCGCCGACCACCGCCCAGCGCGGCGTCGAGCTGGTGTTTCTCGAGTGCGTCCAACAGCGTCACCGTTTGCAATTTGTTGCGGCTGGCGTAGGGTCCCGTCTCCTCGACCACGCGTCCGGTGTCTATGGACTCCTGTACGAGCGCCACGATGAGGCGCGCGCCGAGCTCCGAGACAAAGCGGTCTCGAAACTCGATGGTCTCCGGAAAGTTGTGCCCGGTGTCCACGTGCAGAAGCATGAAGGGAATGCGGGCCGGGTGGAACGCTTTGCGCGCCAGGTGCGCCATCACGATCGAGTCTTTGCCCCCGGAGAAAAGGAGCGCCGGGCGGTCGAACTGTGCCGCGGTTTCACGTAAGACGAAGATCGACTCCGACTCCAGCTGCCGGATGTGGTTGAGCTTGTAGGACAGCATGTTCACGACTCGGTTGGGCCTCGCAGGGCGACCAGCGGGCGCACGATCTGATACAGGGTTTCGGCCGACTCCTCGGGGCGCGTGTTCTCGGTGTCGATGACGATGACGTCCTCGGCGCGCGGGTCCGGTTCCTCGAACGGAGAGTCCTTTCCAGTGAACTGGGTCACGCCTCCGGCCGCGGCTTTGGCGTACAGGCCCTTGACGTCCCGGGTCGCGCACGCCTCGAACGAGGCCTTCACGTAGACTTCTCGGAAATCCGCCGCTCCGACGATGTTACGTGCGATGGTCCGAAGCTCGCGCGTGGGCGTAATGAACGCGGCAAACGTGACGACACCCGTTTCCGCGAACAGCTTCGCGACTTCACTGATTCGTCTGATGTTCTCGATGCGATCCTCGATGGAAAAGCCAAGTCCGCGATTCAACCCGCTGCGGATGTTGTCGCCGTCCAGCAGCCGCGTCAGGACGCCGTCCTCGTGCAGCCGTTTTTCCACGGCGTGAGCGAGCGTGCTCTTGCCGGAGCCGGACAACCCATAGAGCCAGAATACGCCCCCACGATGGCCGAGCAGGCGCTCCTTCGGGGCGCGCCCCAGCATGCGATGAAACTCGGGATGAATGTCTTCGGCCGACATGGAACTAGATATCATAGCGCCCTAGCCCGTTCTGAGGTCCGCCCGTGGGCCGTAGCCTCACGCTGCGTGGACGATCGACCGGAGAAATCACGCGCTCATGAATAGACCCGATCGATTTCAGCTCGCGCTCGACCGCTTCGACGCGGCCAACGCGGAAGATCCGAACCAGGACTTCGTCGATGGCGTCGCGCATCCGCGGGAGTTGGTCTATGCCCGCCGTATGACGGCGCGTTTGGACCGGTATCGCCCCGGTGCGTCAGAGCCGGTGAGGCTGGCCGCGCGGTGCCAGCACATTCGTCGGTGGGTCAGCTCCCGGACCGACTATCCGGAGGGGCGGCTCGGGTACCGTCGGTGGCGCACCGAGCTTGCGCGGTTTCATGCGGCGACGGCCGCGACCATCCTGCGCGAGGTCGGTTACGACGACGCGCTGATCGCGCGCGTGGAGTCCCTCCTGCGCAAGGAGCAGTTACCGTCCGACGCGGACGCGCAGCGGCTCGAGGATGTGATCTGCCTCGTGTTTCTCGAGCACTATCTTGCCGACTTTGCGACAAAACAGGACGATGCTACGGTGCTGCGGGTGCTGACCAAGACCTGGCGAAAGATGTCGGTGGAAGGCCGCCGTGCGGCGTTGGCCCTCGATCTGCCGCCGGCCGTGAGATCGCTGGTCGAGCGCGCGGTCTCGGACCGGTGAATCAGGACCGTGTACGCGGCTGGTCTGCGTCGTCCGCGGCCCCGTCGGCCGGAGATCGGCTCCACCAGGCCGCGGCGAGACTGCCAATCAACGAATGCGCGACGGTGGAGATCGCACTGGGGATGGCCACCAGCGGGTTGGCGAAGTTGCCTCGGGCCAGTACGACCCCCAGACCCGAATTCTGCATGCCGACCTCAATCGAGACTGTACGCGCGGCGGTTTCTCCCCCGAGCAGTGCCTTCCCACCAAGGTAACCGAACAGGAAGCCGAAAAAGTGGAGTCCGAAGACGGCGAGCAGGAGTCGAAACCCGGATGCCAGGATCTGTTCCCGCCCTGCGCCGATGACCGACGCCACAATGAGCGTGATGGTGACCACGGCGACCAGCGGCGCCACCGGGAGGACCGGTTCGATCGCTCGAGGGAAGCGCCACTTCAGCACGGCGCCGGCCGCCACCGGGAGGATGACCACCTGGACCGTGTCCATGAACAGCCCGGCCGCGGACACCTCGATGCGACTGCCTGCCAGCAGGGCGGTCAGGGTCGGGGTCATGATGGCCGCGAGCAGCGTAGACACAGCGGTCATCGTGACCGACAGGGCGACGTCCGCCTTGGCCAGGTATGAGATCACGTTCGAGGCGGTGCCGCCTGGGCAACACGAGACGAGTACCAGCCCGACTGCGAAAGGGGTTGGCAACGCGAGGAGATACCCGATGCTCCACCCGAGGATGGGCATGATGGTGTATTGCAGGAACACCCCAGCCAGCACGCCGCTACGCTGTCGTCCGACTCGGCGGAAATCTTCGAACCCGAGGGTCATACCCATACTGAGCATGATCACGCCGAGGCCGAGGGTGATCAGGGGGCCGCTGAACCAGGTGAAGAGGGTCGGTCGGGCGAGCGCCAGCGCGCTGCAGGTGAGCACCCAGAACGGAAAGGCCTCCGTGAGCGACCTCAAGATGCGCACAACGGCTCGCATTGTATAGCGCGCCGGGCGTATGCCCCCGCGATGTCGACGCGGACCTGCAAACAGGGACCAAGACGGAGGAGGAGAGTCGATGACGTTTCAACCCAACCTGCTGCAGGGGCAACGGGCATTCGTCACAGGCGGCGGAACGGGCATTTGCCGTGGCATCGCGCTGGAACTCGCTCGCCACGGCTGTGATGTGGCTATTACCAGCCGCTCCTCGACGCATCTCGATCCGACCGCCGACGAGATTCGGGCGATGGGGCGGCGGGCCGTCGCCGTCACGGCGGACGTGCGGGACCCGCAGGCGGTTGAGGCCGCGGTGGCCAGGACCGCCGACGAACTCGGGGGGATCGACATCCTCGTCACTGGTGCGGCGGGTAACTTCTTGTGCATGGCGGAGCACCTCTCGCCCAATGGCTTCGGGACCGTGGTGGATATTGATCTGAAGGGCACGTTTCATTGCGCCAAGGCCGCGCTCCCGTACTTGAAGCGGCGCGGCGGGGTGATGTTGAACATCAGCGCCACCCTCCATTACGTGGGCACCCCGGCGCAGTTGCACGTGGCATGCGCGAAGGCGGGAGTCGACGCGCTGACACGGGTTCTGGCGGTCGAATGGGGGCCGTACGGCATCAGGGTCAACGGCATCGCCCCAGGACCGATCGCCGATACCGAGGGTGTGCGGCGACTACTCGACGACGCATCCACGCAGCGGGCGGTGGAGACGACGCCGCTGCGACGCCTCGGGCGTATCCGGGATGTCACGGACGCGGCGGTGTTTCTCTGTTCGGATGCCGCATCCTTTATCGCCGGGCACACGCTCGTGGTGGATGGCGGCCTCTGGCTGACGGCCAGCCGTGATGCGTTTGCCGCCCCGCCGGAGGTCGCCGACGCGTGAGCGTCTCCGTCGCGTTCAGGAGCCAGCCGCCAGCGGTGTCGTCGGTGACATGCAGCCGCGAGGTGGTCCCGCGGCTATAGAGCTAGCGCCAGCGGAAATCCAACCGTATTTCGCTCTGTGCCGGCGCGTCCGCGCCCGGCGGATGGAGGGTGTAGCTGAACCCAGCCTCGGGTATGCCGGCGCCCCCGAACGGGAGGTTGGGGTTCTGGTAGCGGTTCGGCCGCTCGTCCGTGAATTCGCCGACCGCGGCGAACGGTGTTGCTGCTTGTCGGCGCAGGTCACCGTCTTCACCGCGGTAGATTTCCAGACCGCTGGGGAAGTCTTCGACGGCAAAGGGGGCGTCAGCGGAGTGCATGCCGCGTAGTGCCCGGTCGTAGAGTCGATACTGGGTCTGGCCGTCGCGGATCCGAAGGTCAAACAGGGTGCCGCCGGATTTGCGGGCGCTCCGCTCCGGACCAGGCAGGAACTCGTTGATGAGGTTGTACCCATACATCAACGGCCGGCCCTGCCAGCTCAGGCGCTCCATGGCCGGCTGTCCGTCCACCAGCACCTCGGCGCATCGCGCCGTGTCCTCCTGTGCGACGTCGGTCGAGTAGTAGGCCGGCCGACGCTGGAAGCACATCGTGTCGACGAAGCTGTCGCGGAGCCATGGTTGCGCGGCATCGTCGAACTGCCAGAATGTCCAGCCGTCCGACGACTGAAAATAGTCGTGCGGGAGGCCGGGGATCTCGAATTCCTGCGGGTTGGCATCCACGACGAGCAGGAAGCCGTGGCCTGGACCTGTTTCGGCCGGCTCATTCTGGCTCCACAAGTACTCGCCGTTGTAGTACCACATCACCACACCCGGCCGGTAGTTCACGTTGAGCGCCGACATCTCGCCGTCGCGATCTGGAAAGAACATGAAACCCGGATGGGAGAGGGCCCGGTCATAGTTCGTCACGCTATCGAAGTCGCGATAGGGGTCACGGTATTCCAGCAGGTAGAAATGGGGCACGGCAAGCTGGTGGTGTCCTGGGGAGAGGGTAAAACCGTCGGCGTGCCAACCGACCAGCGCCGGGCCCTCGAAGTCCTCGTGAAAGTCGATGGCGGGGATGGCGATGTTGTCGAGGAGCGCACCGTTTTCGACCGCTGCCATGTCCGTGAAATAGGTGAATCGGACCCTGACCTCGCGGCCGCGGTATTCGCTGAGGTCGAACGTCGCCCGGACCCACTGCGGGCTTTCGCAGGGATCGCCGGTGGCAGCACCCACCCGGTCTTCGGCCAGCACCCGCTCAGCCGCCGGGTCGCACCCTGGTGCGGACTCCACCTTGCCGTCCCCGTCGAGGTCTCCGCTGCGACCGGTGAACCCTGGGATCGACCCCGCCCCTTCGTGTCCTCTGCTTGAGGGCATGACGCTCCGTGCGTCGTCGAAAGCATCCTTATCAGTAGGCAGGATTCGCTGGAACGGCTCACCCGGGGCGGCTGCCTCGACGTAGAGATAGTCCCACTCCGCCTCGATGACGAACCAGGAGTCCAACGCCATGACCACCGATTCGCCGGATGGCACCTGGCTTAGGTCGAACGTCCGGGCCAGCGTGCGGTTCATGTTGTTGCCCTGGCCGGAGTAGGCGGCCTGGTTGCCCTGATCGGCGCCCAATGGCCCCATCGTGATGTCCCGAACCTTGGGCGGCAGAATCACCATCGCGGCGTCACACACGCCATCGGCGGCGACGTGGTCGGGACCGCCGCTCCAATCGTTCATGGTCTTCAGAAACAGCGATCCCGCTGAGGCGCCGCCAAAATCGCTGGGCCGGACCACGCACGGTTTCAGCCAGCCCAGCACCGTGCGCGACCATGCGCTCAGTTCCTGCGGGTCGGGAGAGGCGGTGCTGGACATCGCGTCCCAGGACGCCGTGGAGTTGTTCGTGTCCCGGGCATAGATGTCGGGAAGCCCGAGCGAGTGCCCGAATTCGTGGATGAACGTGGACGGTTCCGTGTATTCGGACTGCATGTTGTAGTCCAACACCCACAGGCCGGTCCCCATGTCGGCGCCGCCCCGCGCGTTTGTCTGGCCGTCCACCACCGGGCCTCTGTCCAGATCCAGGCTCAACGCGAATCGATGTGGCCAGATGCGATCGGCGCAGTCTTGTTCCGCCTGCGTCAGACTCGAGAACGCATCCGGTGGCGCGTTGGTGTTCAACTTTTCATCCAACTTGTACAGGCCCTGGCACGACGCCTGGCCCTTGCCCGCCACCACGAGAATGAAGTGATCAAGGTAGCCGTCGGGCTCGTCGCGGTCGCCGTCGCCATCGAAATCCTGCGGGTCCCATTGGTCATACTCCTCCCACGGGAAGTCGGGTTCGGCCTCGGTGGCGGCGCGCACCGCGTCGATCACCAACTCGCTGGCACGTTCGTCATTGCGCCAGGTGCCGTCGGAGTTCTGCACCGGCCGACCGTAGTAGTGCAGGGGGTGGGCAAGTTCGACGACGGGGAAGATATCGCCCGTGACGTTGTAGGCCCCGCGCGATTGGTGCCAGTAATAGTGGGAAAGGGTGCCGGGCTCTGGAGAGAGCGGTCCCCCGGCGAAGAGGAGGTCCTGGAAATAGTCGCGGTTCTTCTCGTCCTGCTCGGGATCACCGGCGAATCGGTCGTAGCCTGTGTCGGTAAAGCGGACCGGCAGAATCAAGAGTCTGTGGGGGCGTGAGCGCGGGGCCAGCACCGGTTGGATGGAATCGGTCTGAATCTGGGGATGGCCCAGTTGGTCAAACCGAAACGCCGCCAGTGACTCGATCATCGCTCCAGAGGCGTCTGGCTGGCCCGCACCCGGGGCCTGCTCCCCGGACGCCAGTCCCGCCCCCGCGATCACCACCATCGACAACCATGTCAGTAGTCTCATCTTGAGCTCGCTGATTGATCCAGTCGTAGCGTCATGCTGCGGTCGGGTACGGCGACCGCGACGGCGACGAGGTGGCGCTCACCGTGGGTCTCCGGACGCCCGGGGTAGCGATGCCTGGTCGGAACCCCGCGCGCTGTCATGTCGCCGCACCTCGGCGGCCCCAAGGCCATCGACGCCCCTGACCCTGCGGGCACCCGGATGGGCCGTGCGCCTTCTCGATCTCGCCCTCGATGGCGCAAGCCAGCCACCATTCCGGGCCGATGCGGGGGCACGGCCGCGGTGTCGCGAATCCCGTTCGCTACACCCGGTAGAGATCGGCCTGCCAGTCCGTGATCGCCTTCTTGATCGGCGTGGCCGTGGTGATGTTCTCGTCCAGCACTTTGCGAGCGAGCGCCGGCAGTTCCGCGTCACCGGCAAATCGCAGACCGACCATCTGCGTCGGGGTGAAGTCGTTGATGCGGCCCTGCAGATCGTCCGGCAGCAGTTCTCGCATCCGGAGGCGCATTTCGAGCCGGATCACGCGGTCCTGGGCTCCCAGTGCGAAGACGCGCGCGAACAACGCCACGATGATCAGCGCCACCGCGACCAGCACGTTCAGGATGGCGTCGAACGTCAGGCCGCCGGAAAGCCAGTACAGTCTGTACAGCAAGTTCGTGAGCAGAATCGGAACCGCCACATAGTGGTAGGGCGCGACGAACCGGGCGTGATTGGCGAAGCTTTGCTCTTGTGCGGCCATGGAGCCTCCCTCGTGTTCGCCACACCGGCGAACGTCATGGTCACTATAATCTAGCGTTGGCAGGTTTGGGGACGTGGTGACATCGCCATGAACGATCTTGCATCGAAACAGTGTGTACCCTGCCGCGGGGGCGTCCCGCCGTTGGAAGGCGACGAACTCGCGACGTATCAGCACCGGCTGGGTGGC
>SXOW01000252.1 GCA_005778315.1 Acidobacteriota bacterium | reverse complement strand
TGGGGGGGGCACCGTGGTTCAACAGACTTGCGTTGTTGGCCGACCGGACGTCGCCGATGTTTTCAGGGTTCGGCGGTCCCGACGACCGCGAAACGCGTCATGGTGCGTCCTTCGCCTCCTGTCGGTCCGGGGAGTCTACACGTGCCTGCAGGACCGCCTACCGCCGGCGGCGTCGACGGGACCCGGCCGGCCGGCTCCCGCCTGCGGGGCGCCCGCGCGGAGCCACCTGGCTACGACTCGGCCCCCGATCGCGTTCGGACGCACGAACCGCCTCGAGGATCTCCACCAACCCGAGGTCGATCTGGCGTCGCTGGAGGTCGACGCGCGCCACCTGCACCGCCACCCGGTCTCCGAGTTTGTAGGTCTTGCCGGTGTTCTCGCCGAACAGCGTGTGTTCGGCGTCCAGAAAACGGTAGTAGTCGTCGGCCATGGTGGAGATGTGGACCAGACCTTCCACAAACGGGTCGACCAGCTCGACGAACAGCCCGAACCCGGTCACGCCGATGACGTAGCCAGTGAATTCGTCGCCCACTTTGTCGGTCATGAAGCGGACCTTCTTCCAATGGACGATCTCGCGCTCGGCCTCCTCGGCCCGCCGCTCCATGACCGACGTGTGCCGCCCCACCTCCGGCAGCCGCTCGCTCAGTTCCTGCTGCCGCTCCGCCGACAACGTCTGACCGCGTCGCACGCGCAGCAGACGGTGTACCACGAGATCGGGATAGCGCCGAATAGGCGACGTAAAGTGCGTGTAGGTCTTCGACGCCAGTCCGAAGTGTCCCACGTTCACGGCGTCATACTGCGCTTTTTGCATGGTTCGCAGCATGAGCAACGCCACGGGTCGTTCCTCGGGGCGCCCGTGTAGACGCTTCAGCAGTTGCTGAAAGTGGCGCGGTCTCACCTGTTCGGGTGCCGCGCCCAGGGAGTGCCCCAGCGTGGTGGCGAAGGCGTCAAAAGCAGCCACCTTCATTGGATCCGGCACCGGATGGACGCGAAACAATGCCGGCGCGCCGCTGTCCTGCAGGAAGCCGGCCACGGTTTCGTTGGCCGCGAGCATGAATTCCTCGATAATCCGGTGCGCGACATTGCGGTCAGCGGCCACGATGTCTTCGACCAACCCCGCCTCGTCGAGTACCAATCGGGTCGCCTTCAGATCGAAGTCAATTGACCCACGACGCACACGGCGCGCGTGCAGGCGCCGGTACACCGTCTCCATCGCTTCGAACAGCGGCACGGTTGCCGCGTAGGTCTCGCGCGTGGCGGCGTCCCGCTCCGTCAAGATCTTGTCGACCGCGGTGTACGTCATGCGGGCGTCGGACCGAATGACGCCATCGTGCAGTTCGAACCGCACGACGGCGCCCCGTCGATCGATCTCCATCAGACACGACTGCACCAGACGATCGACACCCGGGTTCAAGCTGCAGAGCCCGGTCGCCAACGAGGCCGGAAACATGTGTAACGCTCGTTCCGGAAAATACACCGAGGTCGCCCGCGCGTAGGCACTGGCGTCGAGCGCCGTCCCCTCCTTCACGTAGTGGGCAACATCGGCGATGTGCACACCCAGCCAATGATGCCCATTCGGCAAAATGTCAAGCGTGATCGCGTCATCGAAATCGCGCGCAGATTCACCATCGATCGTCACGGTCGTGACTGCTCGAAAGTCGGTGCGTTGACGCATATCCGCCGGGGCGACCGCATCGCCGAGCTGCTCCGCCTCGGCGACCGCGTCCGGGTCGTGCGCATCCGGGAGACGGTATTTGCGGATGATCAGCTCGTCGTCGACGCCTGGATCGTCCAGGGCGCCCAGGACCTCGACGATATGTCCAATGGCGCCGCGGGTTTTCGTCGGCCACCGATCGAGGACCACGACAACCATCTGCCCCGAGCGTGCGCTCCCATCCCCGCCGGCCGGAATCTGCACGTCGAGCACCACCCGCGGGTCAAACGGCACCACGAAGCCCACCCCGCTCTCGTCGACGTCATAACGTCCCACCAGGTCGTGATGGGCCCGCTCCAGGACCCGGACAATCCGCCCCTCCACGCGACCGCCTTGCGGCTCCACGCGGACCGCGACCCGGTCACCGTGCATCGCCTCGTGCAGGTTGACGCCCGCCACGTAGATGTCCTCCACACGGTGCGCTCCCTCGTGTTCTGGAGTCACGAATCCGAATCCGCGTGGATTGACCTGGAGCCGGCCGGAGACGAGGTTCATCCGGGCCGCAACGCCATACCGGTTCCCTCGGATTCTGATCACGTCGCCCATTTCGACGAGCAGACGTACCCGCCGTCGAAATCCCGACCGATCCGCGGGCAACACCTCCAGCATGCGTATCAATTCGCGCATCGTCGCCGGGTGGCCGACGTCGCGCATGCGCGCGAGCACGGCATCCGCCGACCACGGCATGGCCGATGCTTCGGCCGTGTTCATGACGGGCGCCCCCCGCCGTTGTCTGTCAACACGACCTGCAGATCTCCGACATTGGTGCCCGTTGGCCCGGTCTTGACGAGGTCCCC
>SXOW01000251.1 GCA_005778315.1 Acidobacteriota bacterium | reverse complement strand
GCCGAGCGCGCCGAGCCGGACGATAAGCATCGCGCGCATGGCGACTACTCGTGGGGGTGCTCACGAATGCGTGCGATGACGTCACGCGTCGAGTGGTCCTTCTGATCGCCCACAATGACCGTTCTCCCGCCGTAGGCCAGCACCACACCCCGTTCGGGCACGGTGTCCACGGTGTAGTCGCATCCCTTGCAATGCACCTCGGGACGCAAGGTCGTCAGGAGCCGCTCGACGGTGAGATCCGGGAACACGACGACGTAGTCCACCACGCCGAACGCCGCCACGAGGTCAGCCCGATCGCCCGCGGCTTGAATAGGGCGGCCTGCCCCTTTGAGCGCAGCCACCGACGTGTCGTCGTTGATCGCGACGATGAGTCGGTCGGCCTCGGCCGCCGCGCCGGTCAGATAACGCACATGCCCGACATGCAGGACATCAAAACAGCCGTTGGCGAAGGCGTGGGTCAGGCCGGCGGATCGGTCGCTCTGGACACGGGCCACGAGTTCCGCCTCCGTCATGACCGACCCGGTACGCGTAATGCCCGCCATCACGAACCCAGGTCGGTGACGAACGCGTGCTGCAGTTCGTCCACCGTGACGGTGGCGGTGCCTCGTTTCATCACCACGAGACCACCGGCGTAGTTCGCCAGTAGTGCCGCCTCGGGGGCCGACGCGCCCACACTCAGCGCCATCGCCATGGTCGCAATCACGGTGTCCCCGGCGCCGGTGACATCGGCCACCTCATCGGTGCCATAGATGGCCAGGTGCTGCGTCGGCCGCCCAGGCTCGAACAGCGCCATGCCGCGGCTGCCGCGCGTGACCAGCATCGCCCCCATCTTGGTGCGGCGAAGGAGCTCGCGCCCAGCCCGCTCGAGCGCGCGTGCATCATCGCCCACCCGAATGCCGAGCGTGTGCTCCACCTCCGACTCGTTCGGCGCGGCGATGGTGAGGCCCCGGTATTTCAGGAGCGCGTACCGGGAGTCGAGCAGAATCGGTGCGGCTGGGCGGCGTCCCCGTCTGGGAAGACCACGCTTGAGCGCGGCCACCAGTGCCGGCGTCACCAGACCGCCGCCATAGTCCGACACGATGAGCGCGTCGCACCCGTCCACCGCCGCCGTGGCGGCCTCCACCACCTGCGCGCGCATCTCCCGAGTGACGGCCGGGCCGGGGCGATCAATCCGCACGACTTGCTGGCGGGCGGAGTGGACGCCTCCGGCCAGGATACGCGTCTTGGTCGGAGTGCGATAGCCAACGGGCTTGACCAGACCGGTTCGGTCTACATGCCGTGAAAAACTCCGGGCCAGTCGCCGCCCGATCTCGTCCGGGCCCAGGAGTCCGGTCAGGCGCGCGGTCCCGCCCAGGGCGGCCACGTTCTGCGCCGCGTTCCCGGCCCCTCCGGGGGTCACGTGGGTCGAGTCGTAGTTGAGAATCAGGACCGGCGCTTCGCGCGACACGCGATCGATTCCGCCGTAGATGAACTCGTCGGCGATGAGATCGCCGACCACAGCAATACGCGGACGTCGGAACGACTCGACAAGGCGGGTCAATCGCTCCACCAGCTCGTGGTTGCCATGCCCGGGGTGTACGGAGACGGGAATCATCAGAACCTAGCGGGAGCCTCCCTGCCCACGCTCGAGGATGTGCACCGTGGCGGCGATGAGGTCGTCCACCACCAGCGCATCCGCCGGGCGACCCGCCTTAGCCTCCTGTGTCACTCCGTATCCCGTGCGAACCAGCATCCCGGTCGCACCAACCTGTTCGGCCACCGCCACATCGCTCCACTTGTCGCCCACCATGTAGGACCGTGACAGGTCGAGGTCGAGCTCCGCGGCGGCCCGACGCAGCATGCCTGCCGCCGGTTTCCGACAGTCGCAGGTCGTACGATACGCGGGAACCAACGCGGCCGGATCGTGCGGGCAATAGTAGATGCCCGCGATTGTCGCGCCGCCGGCTTCGAATCGTCGCTGCAACAGCTCGTGCAGCTCGACCACGAAAGGCTCCTCCACCATGCCGGCGGCCACTCCGCCTTGATTCGTCACCACGACGACCTGAAATCCCGCTTGATTGAGCAACCGCACCGCGTCGATGGCAAAGGGGAACAGCGTGAGTCGCTCAAGCCGATCGAGGTGCCCCACGTCGACATTTACGGTCCCGTCGCGATCGAGAAACACGGCTGACTTCATCGGGCCGCAGTCCTCGTCGATGTGCTGGCGGCATCCACGTGTCCTGCCACCGCCTCAAACACGCGTTCCTCTGATATGCGGGTCATGCACCGGTGGTCGATCGGACAGTCACGGAAGAAACAGGGCCTGCACCAGACATCATGCGTCAGCACGTCGTGCGGCCCCACGGGCGCGGTCAGCCGGTCATCGGTCGGGCCGAAGATCGCCGTCACCGGGACACCCAGCGCGGCAGCGAGGTGCATGGGGCCCGAATCACTCGAGACGAACGCACGGCAAGACGCGAGGAGGCCGATCAACTGAGCCAGGTCGGTGCGTCCAATCAGATTCACGACCGCGGCACCGCGAGCACCCACCCGTGCCGACACGAGCGAGGATTCTATCGCATAGCCCGCATCACGGTCGTGCCCACTCCCGACCAGCACCACCGCCGTACCGGACTCCCTGGCCAGTCGCTCCGCGACCCGGGCATAGCGATCGGGAGGCCATCGTTTGGCGTATCCGTAGGCGGCCCCCGGAGCCATCCCGACCAGTGGGCGATCGTCGCGCACTCCCGCCGCCTCCAGGAGCCGCCGGCCAGACGCCACCATCTCGGGGATGGCCTCCAGTCGGGGCTCAGACGTGACGGCGTCAATGCCGAGTCCGCGCACGAGCGCGAGATACGCCTCAACCTGGTGCGTACGGGCGGCGGGCCTGGGAATCGCGCGGGTCAGCAGCCGCCCGCGCAAGCGCCCGCCCAGCCCCCACCGCTCCGGTATGCCGGCCTGGCGCGCCACCAACGCAGCGCCAAACGAATTCGGCAGGAGTATCGCCGCATCGAACGCACCGGCGCGAAGCTGCGTG
>SXOW01000250.1 GCA_005778315.1 Acidobacteriota bacterium | reverse complement strand
GGTGGTCAAGTCTTCATGGGCTACAACGGTGGCCCGTACTTTGCGTTTTCCGAAGGCCTCTCGCTCTACGTTGACTGCGAGGACCAGGCCGAAGTCGACGAGTATTGGGACAAACTGATCAAGGCCGGGGCGAAGCCTACCGCGTGCGGCTGGATCAAGGATCCATTCGGCCTCTCCTGGCAGATTGTCCCGCGGCGATTCATGGAGCTGATCCGCGACAAGGATGCCAGGAGAGTGAAGGCCGTGATGGAGGCCATGATGACGATGGTGAAGCTCGACGTAGCGGCTCTTCAGCGAGCCTACGATGAGGCATAGCAGTGCGGAGCGCCCACGCCCTGGGCGTTAGAAGTGCTGCCCTGACCTGGCCCTTCACCAACCCGGCCTCGCCGAGCCGCTGCAGCACCCACGTGAACACCGCGCGATGCGTTTCGAGATCGATCAGGCGGCGCGTCCGCGCCATCGTGGTGTGATCCGGCGGGGCCTCCGGCAGGGTGAGCCCGAGGACGTCCCGGAGCGTCAGCGAGTCCGCCGCGCGCCACGCGATGCCGCGTTCCGAATCCAGGCCCTCGAAGTAGCCCACCATCAACAACCGGAAGTAGATCCCCGGCGCCAAGCTCGGCCGCCCCACCGTGGTGGCATAGAACCGGCCGCACGGCCCCTCGGCGACGTCATCGAACCCCGCCTCGCGCAGGACCTGATTCAACCGGGCGTAGAACGGGTGACTCGCCGCGCTCGGCAGCTCCGTCGTCGCCACCCACAGCGGCGCCTCCCGGGCCCGCCTCCGTTTGCCCATCGACATGCGCGCAGTGTAGTACGCCCGATCGCCCCTGTCGATCCCCCTCACGTCCTTTCACCCCGGGCTGCTAGCTCACTGGGCTGGTTTACACCGTACTACGGCACGCTGCACACGAACCGATGACAGTGGTCGGTAGAAATGTACCTAACAAAACGGTCAATGGGAGTTGGTTCGTCTTTCGGTTGTTCAACGTCGTTTACTTCGACTAGGTCTATTCGTTTGTCGAGGTCGCTCGTGTTGGTCTGCCAACCCGATTACCTTCGGCGTTATCCCTGAGGACGCTCAGGGTGAAGCCAAGGCGATTGTGATGCGGCTTGTCGGTCCGCAGTGTCAAGATGCGTCAGGAGCCACGTTGACCTGACCCCGGCAGGATCCGTCCGGAGCGAGTCATGTAGTCGCGGTAGTCGGTGCCGAAGGCTTCGAGCATCAGCGCTTCTTCACGCGGCGTGCGGATGAAGTACATCGGTGCAAACGTGACCAGAGCCGACCACCCGGCAAGCCAGTTCTCAAGCAGCAGCCCTTGCGCCAGGCTCCACAACCAGATCGCCAGGTACATCGGGTGGCGGATCGAGCGGTAGACGCCGTGGGTGATCAAACGATGATCTTCACGAACCTCCAGGCTGATCGACCACTGACGTCCCAGGTCGACGTGCGAACGCCAGAACATCCATAACGCAAACAGCATCAGCGCCGCGCCGATCCAGGGAACAAACGCGGGCCGCGGATAGTCGGCAAACCGAAAGAGCGGGGTGAAAAGATACAGGATCGGGAACAACAGGCTTCCGATCATGACGATCCCAAGTAAGCCCTTTTCCAACCCGTCGATCCGGCGGATGGTGCTCTTGTCGGACTTGACCCGATTGCCGAACTCGCGGCGAATGCCGATGTACACGGCGAATCCGACAAGAAAAACGATGTTCCCAGGATGCTGGAGATCGATCGACATAGGGCGCCTCTGGTACAGGGGTCAGGTCTCACGTTGGACGATAGACAACAGTAACACTAGAGCCTGTCGACGCGACCTCCGAGCCCCGCTGAAGCCCTGAAGTCTCTCGACAGCGGCTCACGGGCCAAGGCGATCAGGCACAGTTCCACGCCCGTCCCCATCCCGGACTCGATCTGCCTGATGCGACGATGCACGTCGAGGTTGCGGCATCTGGCACCTCGGCCCCGTCGACGGTCGCCCTGTTCTCGGCGATCGCCGTGCTGGCGACCTTGCCAATCTGATAGAGGACGAACAACCGCTCCATGGCCATGGAACTCCCGTTTCTCACTCCATCCGTCAGCCGTCACCCTCGCTCAGGCGGCCACCCGTTCTGCCGCCCCCGACGCCGACTCTGCCGGCACACTCGTCTTGTCGCCGCCGCACGCGATCCGCAGCAGAACCTGGGCTTACGGTCCCTTTTTCACATACACATTGCCGTTGACAGTGCGCATCTCGATATCCGGGCCGCCACCGTTCACGGTGCCGGTGATCACGGTGTTCCCCACAGCGCGAACTCGTCCCCGACCGGGTCGCGACGTCTCGACCGCGGTCGGAAGTGCGGTGAGCTGAAGGTCGAAATCCGTGAAGACGTCACCCCGGTCGCTGCGCAGCGTCAGGTTGGCCTGGACCGTGGCGGGCAGTGTGACGTCGATGGCGCCGTTGACGGACGTAAACGCCATCGGCTGGTCAGCCGTCACCCGTGTCAGCGTGACCAGGACCCGCCCGTTGACGGAGTGTGCGACGACCGACCCGGCCACCGCCGTGAGTGTGACTCCCCCGTTCACGGCGTTCACTTCCAGGTCGCCGTCGACGCCTTCCACCCCGATGTCTCCCATGGTCGTTGTCAGCCGCAGGTTCGTCGAGGCCGGCACCTCGATGTCGAACGCGGTCCCTGGATAGGGTCGGGCACCGACCCGCATCACGTTGTCCTCCTCCTCGACACTGAAGCCGACGGGTGGTGTCAGTCTCCGCAGTCCTGCGGCGGCGGCGTCGTCGTCCGGACGACCGACGGGCTCGGTTCCCGGGGTCACGTCGATCAGGACGTCCGATCGGTTCGTGCCGGTGATCGTGATGCTGCCAAACGTCAGGGTTACCTGCAGCAGGCCGGGCCGTGCCGGATCACTGAAGCTGGCGGTGATCTGTCCAGGGCCAGGCTGCGCGAGCACCGGTGTACCAAGCGCCACGCACACCGCGGCGACCCCAAGCCACGCGAGCATCGTGCTGTTCGTTCTTGTCATGGGTGTCCTCTAGC
>SXOW01000249.1 GCA_005778315.1 Acidobacteriota bacterium | reverse complement strand
GCGCAGAACGACATCGCGCCGACCCTCAAGGAGGAAGAGAAGAACCATGAGTTTCGACTCGAACGGGTCGCGCGGATGGGCGCGCTCGGGTTCTTCTCCTGTGGCGTCCCGGAGGAGTACGGCGGCACCGGCTTCGGGTTCATGGAGTCGGTGCTGATGGCGGAGCAGGTCGCCAAGGTCTCGGCATCCTGGCGGCTGCCGTTCAACATGCAGAATCTGGGACCCGCGCTCACCGTGGCCAAGTTCGGGACAGAGGAGCAGAAGCAGCGGTTCATTCCCGGGTGGGTGGACGGCACGCAGGTGGGCTTCTTCGGTATGACCGAGCCAGACAGCGGGTCAGACGTGGCCAGCATGAAGACCGTGGCGCGGGACATGGGCGACCACTGGGAGCTGACGGGGAGCAAGATCTGGGTGTCGAACGCGACCCAGGGTGACGCCGGTCTCCTGTACGTCATGACCGACCCTGACAAGAAGCATCGGGGCATGAGTGCGTTCATCCTCGAGCCCAAGAACCTCGCCAATTTCGTGGCCACCGATATCGAGACGAAATTGGGACTGTACTGCGCGCCCACCGGCGAGATGGCGTTTCACGGCGCGAAAGTCCCGAAAGAGGCGCTGCTCGGTGCGGAGGGCGACGGTTTCAAGATCTGCATGTGGCAGCTCAACAACACCCGAATCGGGTGCGCGGCTGGGGCGCTCGGTGTGGCCGGGGCGGCGTTGGACGCGGCCGTCGCGTACGCCAACGAACGCACGCAGTTCGGTAAGCCGATCTCCCAGCATCAGATGGTGCAGGCGCAGATTGCCGAGATGGCGGTGGAGCACCATGCGGCGCAGCTGTTGGTGTATCGCGCCGCCTGGCTCAAAGACCAGGGCAAGCCGAATCAGTACGAGACGTCGATGGCCAAGCTGCAGGCGTCGGAGGCCGCGGTCCACGCCGCCAACGAGTGCATGAAAATCTTTGGGTCCTACGGGTACTCGACTGAGTATCCGGCTGAGCGGCTGTATCGGGACGCCAAGTCGCTGCAGGTCGTCGAAGGCACATCAAACGTGCAGAAACTGATCATCGCCGGTATCGCGAGTGGCCACGTGGCAAATCGCTAAGACGCGGTACGATTCCGTCATCGTCGCAGCCAGGGCCTTCAGGCCCGCCAACCAAGGATCGCCCCGTGAAGCCCTATTTCGAAACGATGGACCGGTTCGGTACGGCGCTCAAACCAGGGCGGTTGAAACGGGCCGCCGCGAGTGCCGACGCGCTGGGAGCCGTGGAGTCGGCGCTTGCCGACGCCATGACCGCCGTCGAAGAGGCAGGGTTACCCACCGAGCAAATCAACCAACGGGGCTGGATGACCGTCTACCAGCGTATCGAGTATCTGGTGGATGCGGGCACGTGGCATCCCCTGCACTCGCTCTACAACCCCCTGGACAATGAAGAAGGCAAGACCAACGTGGTCGACGGTCTTGGGCGGATCGCGGGCCGATGGGCAGTCGTGATCGGGTTCGACAACAAGGTCATGGCGGGAGCCTGGCTGCCTGGACAGCCCGAGAATATCCTGCGCGCCACCGACCTGGCGGCCCGGCTCAACATCCCGCTTGTGTGGCTGGTCAACTGCAGCGGTGCCAATTTGCCGGAGCAGGAAAAGTTCTACGCGAACCGCCGCGGCGCCGGGACGGGGTTCTTTCGCCATGCCGAGCTGGAGCAGGCCGGCATCCCGGTGCTGGCCGGGATCTACGGCACCAACCCAGCCGGCGGGGGATACCAGGCCATCAGCCCGACCATTCTCCTGGCTCACAAAGACGCCAACATGGCGGTCGGCGGGGTTGGCATCGTGTCAGGGATGGCGCCGAAGGGTGGCTTCGATACCGCGATGGTCGAAGAGCTGATCGCGAAGGCCAACGCGTTCACCGGACGTCCACCCGGCGACGTGGCCACTCATCATGACGCCACCGGGTTCTTCACCCGCGTCTATGACGAGGAGACCGGTGTCCTCGACGGACTGAAGGAATACATGCAGGCCATGCCGGCCTACGGCGCGATGTTCTTCCAAGCCGCCGAGTCCAAGGAACCGGCCTTCCCCATCGACGATCTGTATCACCTGCTACCGTCGAACCCGAAAGAGGTCTACGACTTCGACGAAATCCTGGCCCGTCTGGTCGACGGCAGCGAGCGGCTCGAGTTTCGTCCCGACTACGGCCCCGAGGTGTTCACCGGCGTGTGCAAGATCGACGGACGTCTCGTCGGCTGCATCGGAAACCGTCAGGGCTATCTTGGGAAGGGGTATCCGGAGTACGCCGACTATCCAGGCATGGGAGGCAAGCTCTATCGGCAGGGACTCATCAAGATGAATGAGTTCGTCACGCTGTGCGGACGTGACCGGCTACCGATTGTCTGGTTTCAGGATACGTCCGGCATCGACGTCGGGGAGCTGGCGGAGAAGGCGGAAGTTCTGGCCTTGGGACAGGGGCTGGTCTACTCCATTCAGCAGACAGACGTGCCGATGATGCTCGTGGTGTTGCGGAAGGGGACCGCGGCGGCACACTACGTGATGGGAGGGCCGACCGCCAATCGTCACAACGCCTTCACTCTGGGCACCGCCGCCACCGAAATCGAAGTGATGCACGGCGAAACGGCGGCGGTAGCGACCTATGCGCGTCGGGCCGCGACAGAGCAGGCGGCGGGCCGGTCATTGGAGCCCGTCATCGCCAAGATGAACGAGCTGGTCGAGCGGTATCACCAGACCTCGCGTCCCGTGTACTGCGCCCAGCAGGGGTTCGTGGATGAGGTCGTGAAGCTCGGTGCCCTGCGGGGCTATCTGCAGGCGTTTGCGGGCGCCGCCTATCAGAACCCCACGTCGATATGCCCGCGTCACCACATGGTGCTACCGCGGATCATCCGAGGTTAGCGGCCCACGCGATGCGATCGCGACTCGTCACGCGAGAAGCTGTCCTTCGAGGAGTACAGCTTCTTAGGAGGGTTGGTCCTTCTGTCCGGTTGTTCGCTGGCCGCGGCCGCGGATGTTCTTGAGCGTCGTTCGAATCTGGCCGATATGCATGGTCGTGTGTTCAGCGGCGTGAAACAGCAGACCACGCACGGTGGAGGGGAGTTGGCCCCGGCCAACCGTTCGTGGCTGGGATAGCAGGTCGTCTGAGGTCGCCTGCAGCGTCTCCAGGCAGCGGTCGAGGCGCACGAGCGTCATGACGAACAAATCCTCCGGCGCCCGGGTCCGCCCGGACTCCGCCTCGCGCCGAAGCTCGGCGAGCTGATCCGGGTCAAGCGACTCGCCCCGAGCGTAGGTAAAGAGGCGGTCGAGACTGCCCGCGATGTGCACGAGATGGAATCCGATGGGTGCGGCGCCCCCCGGATCCGCTCGGACTTCCTCCTCCGAGATATCTCCCCTCAGAAACACGAGCTCGCGGCGAGCTTGCAGGAGTGCATGCGCGACGGGCATGACGCCGTCTGGACACCCGTCAACCGGTCCAAGTAGCCACGCTTCAGTTTGGTTGCTCACGGCGTGCACCGTCTCCTCATGTCCTACTCCGGCAGCGTCAGGGCGATCAGTCCGGGCACGTCGCCGCCGACCGTCAAGGCAATGTATTGCCGTCGACCCAGCATGAAGGTCATCGGCGCACCCAGTGCACCGCCCGGAAGGTCGAGTGAGCCCACTTCTTCGCCGGTCGTCTTGTCGTAAGCCACTAGCCGCGGACCACCATCCGAACCGCCAGCCACCATGGCGTGAATCAACAGCGTCGTGGTCAGGAGCGGTCCGGTCCGAGCGCCGTCGCCCCCGAGCGGTGGAAGGCCAAGGTCGCGCAGCATCGGGTGAGTCCGAATCCGTTGGCCGTCACCCAACGGGGTCATCCACACATGGTCTCCGGTATTCATATCAATAGCCGTCATGCGCGAATACGGGGGCTTCCAGAGGGGTAGCCCGCTGGGCATCACGGGGCCAGCCGACAGTGACCGTCGCAGGTATCCGAGCGTCGACTGGTCCTCGCCGGGTTCGGGGGGGCTGAGCCCGATCGTCGAGTGGGTGTTCACCGAGGGGACATACAGATAGCCGGTGTCCGGATCGACCGCGGCTCCAGACCAACTGGCCCCGCCACCAACCGAGGGGCGCATGATGGTGCCGGTGGTCATCTGCGGTGTGAACAGTGGACCCAGCCTGAATCCTTGGACCGCGTCAAGCGCGAGTTGACGGATCTCGGGCGTGAAGTCCACCAGGTCGTCGACGGACGTGCCTTGATACTCGAACGGCAGCGGCCGGGTTGGAAAGGGCTGTGTTGGCGACGGCCGCTCGCCAATGAGGTCGGTGTCCGTGGGGACCTCCCGCTCCTCAATGGGCCAGACCGGCTCGCCGGTGACGCGGTCAAAGGTGTACACGAAGCCTTGCTTAGTGACCTGGGCCACAGCCTTGATCTGCCGACCGTCGACAGTAATATCAAGCAAGTTGGGCGCGGCCGGCAGATCGTAGTCCCACAGGCCGTGATGCACCATCTGGAAGTGCCATTCGCGTCGACCGGTCTCGGCGTCGACGGCTACCAGGCTTTCGGAGAACAGATTGTCCCCGAGGCGATCGCCACCATAGTAGTCATTGGTGGCGGTACCAATCGGGAGGTAGACCAACCCGAGTTCGTCGTCCGCGCTCATCAGTGACCACACGTTCGTGTTCCCCGAGTAGCGCCACGAGTCGTTGAGCCAGGTGTCAGCCCCGAACTGATCCGCGCTCTGGGGCACGGTATGAAAGTCCCACTTGTGACGGCCGGTGCGTGCGTCGTAAGCGCGGACCCATCCCGGTGGGGCTTCCTTGGTGAACGCGCGGTCGTTGATGGTCGAACCCACGATCACCGTGTCACCGACGACCATGGGCGGCGATTGCGAGCCGATGGGCAGCAGGTTCAGGAGATCGAGCTGGCCTCGTGTGGCGCGCGGGAGGCCGTCCGTCAGATCGACGCGTCCTTCCACACAAGCCCTCGGCAGGAAGACCGGTCGCCGCATCGACCGCAATCAGGAAGCCGTCTCCGGTGCCCCAGAACAGGCGCGCCGCCTCACCGTTCTCCCAGTAGGCCAGCCCGCGGTGCCGCCAGGGCAGCGGAGGGGGTGACCCGGATTCGTAGGCTTTCGGGTCGTGTACCCAGAGTGTGGCGCCGGTATGCGCGTCGATCGCGGCGGCCCGATAAAGCGCGGTGCTGAGATACAGCACCTCGTTGACCATCAGCGGTGTGCCGACCAGCGCGCGAATGGAGGGGCGGGTGAAGGAACGCTGCCTCCCGTCCCACTCTGCCCACCGGTCTGGCTTTTCCTCCGCGAGCAGGTCAAATACCGTCTCCACCGGCAGCAGCGTCACCCCCGCGTCTGACGACCAGGGGAGATGCGTGTCGACCGTGTTCCAGCGCCAGGCGATCTCGAGATCGCCGAAGTTCTCCGCAGTGATCTGGGCGATGGGCGAGTATTTGGTAGCGCCGTTGTCACCCGAGTGGCTCCGCCAGTCGCCGAATGCGCCGTACTGTGCCGTGGCCGGCGTCGCCCAGATGAGGGCGACGGTCAGCGTCCCCGCTAGCAGGCATCCGTGTGGTTGCATCTGTCTAGTTTCTCCTCGCTACCTGACCCGGTCGAATTTCTGTAGGCGCTGTCCCACGTCCACTTCAGTCGTGTACAGGTTGCCGCGCGAGTCGATCGCGAGATTGTGGAGCCGGTAGAACTGACCTGCGTTCTTCCCGAGGCGCCCGAAGTGATCACGCACCTCGAGTGAAGCGCGGTCGACGATCCACACGACATTGTTGGTTCCGTCAGGTACGAACAGCCAGCGCTGCGCCGGGTCTTCGGAGAGGGTGACCCCGGAGGCCGACCCACTGCCCAGGGTCTCCGGTCGGATGAACGCTTCGGTCACGAACGTCCCGTCCTTCTGACAGACCTGCACGCGGTTGTTGGTGCGGTCCGCCACGTAGACGTGGCCGTCGGTGGCGATCGCCACATCGTGGACAGGGCTGCGGTAGTCTCGGCTTGCCGCCGCATTCGCGTCGTAGGCCGGG
>SXOW01000248.1 GCA_005778315.1 Acidobacteriota bacterium | reverse complement strand
GTCGACCTTCCTGAAGATCCTGGCAGGCGACGTGGACCCGTATGCCGGCCAGGTGGTGGTGCCGCCCGGTCTCCGGCTCGCCGTCCTGAAGCAGGATCACTTCGCGTTCAATGACTTCGAGGCGCTGTCCACCGTGCTGATGGGCCACGAGCGGCTGTACGCCATCATGCAGGAAAAAGACGCGCTGTACGCCAAGCCTGATTTTGATGAGGCGGACGGCATGCGCACCGCCGAGCTGGAAGCGGAATTCGACGAGATGAACGGGTGGGAAGCCGAAGCGCAGGCGGGGGAACTCTTGTGCGGACTGGGCATCCCGGTGCCACGCCACGGCGTGCTGGTCCGTGACCTCGACGACGGCGACAAGATCAGAGTGCTGCTGGCACAGGCCGTGTTTGGCGATCCCGACATCCTGCTGCTCGATGAGCCGACGAATCACCTGGACGTCGACTCGATCCTGTGGTTGGAAGAATTCCTCCTCTCGTTTCAAAACACCGTCATCGTGGTGTCGCATGACCGGCACTTTCTGAACAAGGTGTGCACCCACATCGCGGACATCGATTACCGTCAGGTGCGGATGTACACCGGCAACTACGAGTTCTGGCGTGGCGCCAGCGAGATGGCGCTCCGACATCGACAGGCCAAAAAAGACAAGAACGACGAACGGGCCATCGAACTCAAAGAGTTCATCGCCAGATTCAGCGCCAACGCCTCAAAGTCCAAGCAGGCCACGTCACGCAAGAAGATGCTGGACAAGCTGGATGTCGAGGCGATTCCACCCTCATCCCGCAAATATCCGCACATCCTGTTCGACACCTCGAAAGTGCATGGCAAGTCGATGCTGAGCATCGAGAACCTGTCGAAGTCGGTGGACCGCACACCGATCTTCGAGGGGGTCAACCTGACGATCGGACGGGGCGAGCGGGTGGTCGTGGTCTCCCGCAGTTCGGTGGCGGTGTCCGCGTTCCTGGAGATCGTCGCCGGTGTGCAGGCACCAGACACCGGCACCGTGAAATGGGGCGAGTCGATCCGCCGCTCGTTCCTCCCCAAGGACTACGGGCACCTCTTCGAGCAGGACCTCGACGTCATCGACTGGCTCCGTCAATTCAGTGAAGAAAAAGACGAGGGGTTCATTCGACAGTTTCTCGGACGGATGCTGTTCACCGGCGAGGAGTCGCGGAAGTCCGTCAGGGTACTTTCGGGAGGAGAGCGTGTCCGATGCATGATCGCTCGGCTCATGCTCGAGGATCCGCAGTGTCTGAGTCTGGACGGGCCCACCCACCACCTGGACCTGGAGTCGATCCCCGCGTTGAACACCGCGTTGGCGAAACGGACCGGCACCTTGATCTTCGGATCCCACGACGTGGAACTGATTGAGTCGCTGAGTCACCGAGTCATCGAAATCACCGATGACGGCCTGCTCGACCATCAGTACGACTACACGGAATTTCTTGCGCGACGGGCGGCCGCCCACGGCCAGCTCGTCGGCGCCTGACCGGCATCGAGCCCTGCCCCCCTCGTACGCGAGGGCACGGCGAACGACGATGACAGCCAGGGCCGTTCGTGTGGCGATCATAGACAGCGGGGTGAGCCTGGCGCACCCCCACATCGGCAGCATTGCGGCCGGTGTGACCATCCGGCCAGACGGCTCGACCGCTCCCGACTACTTCGATCGACTCGGTCACGGCACCGCGGTGACGGCCGCGATCCAGGAGCGTGCGCCGCACGCCGAGGTCTTCGCCGTGAAGGTGTTCGATTGGGACCTGTCGGCGTCGGTTGAGGCCCTCGAGTCCGCCATCGGCTGGGCCTGTGACCATCAGGTCGACTTGATCAACCTCAGCCTCGGCACCACACACCCGGACCCGGGCCAGCGGTTACGTAAGGCGACCCACGACGCCACGCGCGCAGGCAGCCTCGTGGTTGCGGCCCGTGCGCACGCCGGCACCAGCTATCGACCCGGAAACTTCTCCGGCGTCGTGCCGGTGGAGGTCGACTGGGCGTGTCCCCGGCTGCGTGTCGTTGTCGATGATAGTGGGCATGGACCACCGTGCTGCCGCGCGTCCGGGCACCCACGTCCCGCGCCGGGCACAGACCCCGAGCACGACCTCCACGGCGTCAGTCTGGCGGTGGCCAACGTCACCGGCGTCCTGGCGCGCCATCTCCCGGCGGGCGGGCGCACATCCGCGACAGCCGCGCTGGCACTCTTGCGGCGCGCGTCGCGCGCGGGCTCAGTTCGGGAGCGCGAAGACGAAGATATTATTGCCGGCGCTGGGCTGTAGCTCGGGCGTCAACCCCTCCCGGCGAGTCCCGGTGCTCGCGACCACGTACTGCCGTCCGTCGACCGCATAGGTAATCGGGAACCCGGTCACCGGCGACCCGAGGTTGATCTCCCACAGCACGTCGCCAGTCTCCTGGTCGAAGGCGCGGAATCGTCCGTTGCCGTCCCCGCCAAACACCAGTCCCCCACCGGTTGTGACCAGCGCGTAGGTCGCGGCCCGCTGCTCATGCAACCAGGCGGTCTTCCCGGTCTCGGCCGAAATCGCCCGCACGGTGCCGAGCTGGTCAGTCCCAGGCGGCAGCTCGAACCGCGCCGCCAAACGATAGATGGCGAGGCCGCCGTCCATCGTCGACAGCACCCGGGCACAGGTTTGCTGCAGGGGGTAGAACATGCTGTTCGTCAGGGGACTGTAGGCGCCCGCGGGCCAATTCTTCCCGCCGCCCCAGGACGGGCAGGCCACCACCTCTTGGCCCAGCCCGGTGAACACCACTTCCGAGTTCTCGGTGACCGCACCCGTCCCACCATCGATGCTGCTGATGACGTTCTGAGGCACCGTCGGCGTGGCCCAGAGGAACTCGCCGGTCTCGCGGTCGAGTGTGTAGACCACGCCGGTCTTGCCTGGAATCCCGGTTATCACCTTCCGCGTCTCACCGGGGCGGAGCCGCGGATTGATCCAGGAGACTTCGCTCGCGTCCGGCGCCACGGCGGTATCGACCAACAGCCGCTCGTAGGGATGGTCAAGGTCCCAGTGGTCATTCAGGTGCTGGTAGTACCACCGGATGTCGCCGGTATCACCGTCGATGGCCAGGGTGGAGTTGTGATAGAGGTGGCGGTTGTCATGGCCGCCGAGCATGAACTTGGGGGCCGGGGAGGTGACCGACGTCCCGACATAGACCAGATTCAGTTCGGGATCGTAGCTGGGCACCATCCACGATCCGACGTGCATCCGTTCCTCATACGGCACGCCTCCCCAGGTCTCGTCGCCTGGCTCGCCGGGCCTGGGGATCAGGTTGGTGCGCCACAACTCCTCCCCGGTCGCGGTGTCGTGCGCGAGGATGACGCAGGAGACCGGTCCGGCCAACGGCCGGCAGCTTCTGCCCGAAATCGCCTTCCCGTTGGCGATGATGGGACCTGAGGAGTGCCGGGCCGGATGGACTCGATAGTCGAAGATCTGCTCTTCCCACACCAGCTCGCCGGTCTGCACATCGAGCGCGTAGATATAGTCGTCGTTACTCGTGTCGATGATCAGATTGCCGTAGATCGCGAGGTTGCGGTTGTTCTCCGTCAGGCCGCCGAGGATCTCGGCCACGTCATCGGGGATGTCCCGCCGGTACTCCCACTTCAGGTCGCCGGTGACGGCGTCGATGGCCTGCACCACCTCGTTCGGATTCGGCATATACAACATGCCGTTGTACGCCAGCGGGGTGCCCTCCTGTGCACCCGGAGCCAAGGCACGCGTCCAGACCATCTGCAGGTCGCCGACGTTGTCGCGGTCGATCTGATCGAGCGGGCTGTCGCCCCAGCCGTTGAGCGTCCGGCGCCACATCAGCCAGTCATCGGGTGACGGGTTCTGCAGCATGGCGTCGGTGACGGGCACGAACGCGCCGGCCGCCGGCTGACCACCGGCGGGGACGGCGCTCAGTGCGAGCGCCCCCACCAGGACCAGGACGAGCGCAGACGGTGAGGTAAGGCTTCGCAAAGGCATCGTAAAGACTCCAATCTCGAGCACTGTCACGGGTGCTTCAGCATTCTACTCTGCGGCGCTCCCCCGCTTCAGTCCCATCCGCGACGCGGTCTGGCGTAGTCTTGGAGTCGTGCCTGAAGAACCGATCTACGTCGACTCCCCGGCCGCCTTTGGACGCTGGCTCCGCCGCCACCTCGATTCGGCGGATGCACTCTGGGTTGGCGTCTACACGAAGGCGACAGGCCGATCATGAAACCGTGGAAAGAGCTCGGGCAGACCGTCACCCCGGACGGCAACGACATGCGTCTCACCGAGCGGGACGGCGAGTATGTGATTCTGGTGAATGGTCAGACGTTGATGTCGAGCCGCACCCACGGGTCGGAAGAATCGCTGGCCACCCGCGCCTGCGGACGGCTCGCCACCGTGGAACGGCCACGGGTCCTCGTCGGCGGGCTCGGGATGGGATTCACGCTCCGCGCCACGCTGGACTTGCTGCCCCGCGATGCGGTGGTCACCATGGCCGAACTCGTGCCGGCCGTGGTGCAGTGGAATCGTGGCCCGCTGGCACCGCTGGCGGACCACCCGCTTGGCGACAAGCGGGTGCGCGTCGTGATTACAGACGTCGGCTTCAGCCTCAGGACGCATACGGGACAGTTCGACGCGATTCTGCTGGATGTCGACAACGGGCCGTCGGCGTTTACCTCCGTCAACAATTGCGGGCTCTACGACAACGCCGGTGTCGCCGCCGCCTTTGCCGCGCTCAAGCCCGGCGGCACACTGGCCGTCTGGTCGGCGTGGGATGACCGCAAGTTCGAACAGCGTCTCCGCTTCCACGGGTTCAACGCGCAATCCGAGCGCGTACGCGCCCGTCGCGAAAAGGGCGGCTCGAAACACACCATCTTCGTGGGACTGAAGCCGGCGTCCGATCCCGCGCCCCCCCGCGCGCGTCGGTAGACGCCCTACGTGGCCTACCGCCTCTGGCCGACGCAGTGCTACACTAGCGCGTCACTCCCGCCCTTCGTTCCTCAGCACCGTAGATCGGTCAGTGTCGCGAGGCCCCCGTGCCCCAAGAAGACAATCCGTCGCCATCTGGTTTCGCAGCCTTCCCCCTCGCGCCGGCCGTGTTGCGCGCCGTTGAGCGTATCGGCTACGAGCAGCCCACGCCCATTCAGGCCGAGAGTCTCCCGCACCTGCTGGCCGGGCGCGATCTGATCGGCATGGCTCAGACCGGCACCGGGAAGACCGCGGCGTTCGCCCTGCCGCTCCTGTCGCGGATCGACATGAGCCAGGCCAAGCCCCAGATACTCGTGTTGGCCCCAACGCGCGAGTTGGCGATTCAGGTCTCCGAGGCGTTTCAGCGGTACGCCAGTGAGATGACCGGCTTCCACGTCGTGCCGCTCTACGGCGGGCAGGAGTACTCGGGACAGCTCCGGCAGCTGCGCCGTGGCGTCCACGCCGTCGTCGGGACTCCGGGCCGGGTCATGGACCACATCAAACGAGGCAGCCTGGTCCTCGACGCGCTTCGGACGCTGGTGCTCGATGAAGCGGACGAGATGCTGCGGATGGGCTTCCTTGACGATGTCGAATGGATCCTGCAGCACACGCCGGACACACGCCAGACCGCGTTGTTCTCGGCCACCATGCCGGCTCGTATCCGCGCCGTCGCCGAGACCCATCTGCGCGATCCCCGTGAGGTTCGCATCGTGTCAGACACCGTCACGGTGACCGATACGGTGCAGCAGGCGTGCCTCGTGCACGGCCCCGACAAACTTGATGCGCTGACCCGTCTGCTGGAGACCCTGGACTTTGACGGCATGCTGGTCTTCGTGCGCACCAAGACCGCCACCGTGGACCTGGTCGAACGCATCGAAGCGCGCGGCTTCGCCTGCGACGCGCTCAACGGCGACATGAACCAGCAGGCGCGCGAGCGCACCATCGGCCGGTTCAGGGCGGGCACACTGGACATCCTCATTGCGACCGATGTCGCCGCGCGCGGGATCGATGTCCCCCGGATCAGCCACGTCATCAACTACGACATCCCGTACGACGCCGAAGGGTACATCCATCGCATCGGACGCACGGGCCGGGCGGGTCGCGGCGGCACCGCCATCACCTTCGTCACCGCGCGGGAGCAGCGACTGCTGGGCGCCATCGAGCGCGCCACCCGGTCGCCTATCGCGTCGATCGAGGTCCCCGGTCGCAAGCAGCTGGCTGAACGCCGTATCGGGGCGTTCAAAGAGAAGATGCAGGCCATCCTCGCCAGCAACGAGGAACTCGAATTTTTCAGGCAGTTGATCCGGGACTTCGCCGCCGACAACAGCTGCTCGACCGAGGATGCCGCAGCCGTGCTGGCGTTCCAGCTCCAACGCGAGCGCCCCTTGCAGCCGCCGCCGGACAAGGTCCGCCCGCCGAAGCTCTCGGCGCCACGCGGAGAGCAACGGCCCGACCGCCCGGGACGCCCGCCGGCCGCCGGCCGGGACGCCCCGCCCATGGACCGCTACCGGATTCAAGTGGGCCACAAGCACGGAGCCACAGCACGGCACATCGTCGGGGCACTCGCCAACGAGGCGGGTCTGACCGGCAAGTCCATCGGCCGTGTCCGGCTGAATGAGGTCGACAGCACCGTGGAACTACCGGCCAATCTCCCCGAGGACGTCCTCCTCCGCCTACGGCGCGTTCGGGTCCTCAAGCAGGCACTCGCCATCCAACTGGACACCGAAGGCCCCTTGGAGCCTCGGCCAGAACGTCCGCGGGGTGAGCGACACAAGACGCCCCACAGGTTCGCGAAGGCCGACGGCCCTCCGAAGGCGCGCCACAAGGCCACGAAGGTCGCTGGCGAAGAGAAATGGTGGGAGAGGAAAAAGTCCGGCGGTAGGAGCACCGCCCGCACCAAGACGGCCGGAGCCAGGAAACACCCGACCGGTGACTAGCATCGCCGACTGCAACGTCTGCCCCCCGAAGGGCGTCTTCCCGGCGACGAATCTGCCGCCCAAGATTGCTAGAATGAGCGGTTCGTCCGCAATCAGGAATCCGACATCTATGACTTTGCCGATTCACCGCGTTCGCCCCGCTCTGGCTTGGGTTGTCATCTGGTCCGTCCCGGCGGTCGTGCTCGCGCAACCAGCCCAGGTGCCGACCACCGCCGCGCCCGCGGCGCAGTCGCTGCGTGTCACCGACGGTCCGACCGTGGACGGTGACGTGCTGAACGACCCCGCGTATGCCGGCGCCATGCCCGCGACCGGCTTCGTGCAGAGTCGGCCGTTCGAAGGCGCACCGGCGTCAGAGCGCACCGAAGTGCGGATCGTCTACACCGAGGACACCCTGTACTTGGGTGTCATCTGCTACACCGAAGACCCCGGCACGATCATCGCCGCCGACAGCCGGCGCGACTCCGACCTCACCGACACCGACAGCTTTCAGGTGGTCCTTGATACGTATCTCGACCGCCAGAACGGTTTCGTGTTCGGCACCAACCCGGCGGGGGTCGAGTACGACGGCCAGATCACGAGCGAGGGCCAGGGCAGCGGCCGCTTTGGCGGTGGCGGCGGCAGTGGACGGCCCGGGAACAACCGACAGCAGGGCGGCTCCGGGGGCGGTTTCAACGTCAACTGGGACGGGGTGTGGCAGGTAGCGACGTCGGTCACCGACATCGGCTGGACGGCGGAACTCGCGATCCCGTTCAGGACGCTACGCTACCCGCTGACCGACGTGCAGACCTGGGGGATGAACTTCCAGCGCAATATCCGCGCGCGCAACGAGCAAGCGTTTTGGGCCCCACTGCCTCGGCAATACGACATCAACCGCATTTCACTGGCCGGCGTCCTGGAAGGCGTCGAGGTGCCGCCGCAGCGGAACCTGCAGCTCACGCCCTACCTGCTCGGTCAGTCGCTGACGCGCACGCGGGACGATCGCACGACCAGGACCGGCGAATTCGGGGCGGACCTCAAGTACAGCGTGACGCCGAGCATGACGCTCGACCTGACCTACAACACAGACTTTGCCCAGGTCGAGGTCGACGACCAGCAGGTCAACCTCGATCGTTTCAATCTGTTCTTTCCGGAAAAACGCCCGTTTTTCCTGGAGAACGCCGGTATCTTCTCGGTGGGACAACCGGGCCAGGTTGATCTCTTTTTCAGCCGCCGGATCGGACTGAACGACAACGGGGCTCAGATACCGATCCTCGGTGGTGGCCGGCTCTCGGGCAAGGTCGGCTCGAATACCAACGTCGGGTTCCTGAACATGCAGACCGCGGCGGAGGCAGCCACTGGCACGCCGCGGCAGAACTTCACCGTCGGACGCGTGCGGCAGGACCTCGCCAACCGCTCTAACATCGGCGTCATGTTCGTCAACCGACAAGCCAACGGTGAACTGGCCGGCACCGACCTGGCTGGCGACGACTACAACCGGACGTTTGCGGTGGACGGACGCGTCGGCATCGGTGAGGGGGGCACCATTTCCGGCTTCGCTGCGGATACGGACACGTCGCCGGGTACGACCGGCGCCTCAGATGACCCGACCGCCGCCTCACACGCGTACGCCATCTCGAGCGAATACGCCTCGGAACAGGTGCGCCTGTCACTGGGCTACACGGAGGTGGCTCCCAACTTCAACCCGCAGGCCGGTTTCCTCGCTCGCGAGAGCTACCGACGGGCCAACGGCAGCGTGTTCACCACCTTCCGTCCCGCGAACTTCTGGGGCCTCCACGAGGTGCGCCCGCACGTCAACCACAACACGGTGTTCGACTTCGTGACCGGCTATCAACAGACCCAGTTCACGCACATCGACAACCACCTCGAGTGGCGCAACGGCTACGAGATTCACACGGGGATGAATGTCACCCGGGAGGGCGTCCTCGAGCAGTTCGAGATTTTCCCGGATGTCTTCATTCCGCCGGGGACCTACGACCACAAAGAGATGCAGCTCGCCGGAAATACGAATCTCGGGGCGCCGGTCAACGGCAACGTCAATGTGATTGTCGGTGGATTGTTTGGCGGCGAGCGGGTCACCATCACGCCGTCGGTGGCTGCCCGCCTTGGCGAGACCCTGACTACGATCTTCGAGTGGAGTTACAACGACCTCCAGTTGCCGGGGGGCGATTTCACGACCAACCTCGCGCGCTTTCGCGTGTCGTACTCCTTCACGACCCGCATGTTCGTGCAGGCCCTGGTCCAGTACAACGACCGCGCCGACCTCTGGTCGTCGAACCTCCGTTTTGGTCTGCTCTCAGACGCCAACACCGGCCTCTTCATCGTCTACAACGACATCCAGGGCCTCGGTAGCACTGTCCCGCCTGGCGCCGGGCGAACGCTGACGCTCAAATACAGCGCCTTGTTCGATCTCTTGAACTAGTCCGGCCAGCCTCCATGGACCTGGCCGGCTCTGTCCCCCCGCCTCACGTGGTGCTCGATCGGGCGGCCGCGGCGGTGGCGACCGCATCCGCACAACAACTCGCGCCCCGTCTGGTCTCGGAGACGATGGCGCTCCTCGCCGACGGCAACACCATCCCGTTCATCGCCCGGTATCGCTAGGAGAGAACCGGTGGAATGGACGAAGTCCAGGTCGGCGCGATCGCTGTCGCGTTGGCTGCGGCGGAGGAACTGGTTGTTCGAAAGAACAAGGCCCTCCGGTTCATCGCCGACCAGGGCCAGCTGGACCACGCACTGGAACGAGCGATCCGGGACGCGACTGACACGCGGGCCGTAGACAACCTGGCTCGGCCGTTCAAGACCACCCGCCAGACTCGGGCCGCCATTGCGCGCACGCGCGGGCTGGCGCCACTCGCGGACATCCTGGCCGCCCAAGTCGCGCGCCCGGCTTCTCGTACCGCTCTCCTGACCCCTTTCATCAATCCTGCCCGCGACGTCCTGGACGCGAGCGTGGCGCTGAGCGGAGCCTGCGACATCGTGGCCGAGCGCTGGTCCGAAGCACCCACGACGCGCGCCTGGCTCCGTGGGCAACTGCAGTGTGGTTTCATCAGGACGCGGCGGAAGCGGGGCTGCGTTGGCGACGATCACCGCTTCGAGCAGTTCTACGACCATCGCGAACCGATCAGACGGCTGACCTCACACCGACTCCTGGCGATGCGTCGAGGCGAGGCCGCGCACGCGTTGTCACTGAGCATCGAGGCCGACGACGATGGCCTCGTTGCCGCGCTGGCGCGACAGTGGCTCACGAACCCGGGTTTCCTCTTCAGGAGCGAACTCGAAAGCACTGTTCGAGACTGCTACACACGGTTACTGAAGCCGTCGGTCGCGGGCGAAGTGATGACGTCGCTCCGGGAGACCGCTGAACACGACGCCATCGGCGTCTTCGCGACCAATCTTGGCGAGTTGTTGCTCGCTCCGCCAGCGACCAACACGGTCATTCTCGGCATCGACCCCGGGTTCAGGACCGGTTGCAAGGTCGCGGTCATCGACGCGACGGGCAAGTTCGTCGCCCACACGACTGTCTTTCCAACCGCGCCGACCAGCGACACGGCGGGAGCAGAGCGCGAACTCCTACGGCTCATCGATCGCTACGCTGTGGAATTCATCGCTGTCGGCAACGGTACGGCGTCACGTGAAACCGTCGACTTCTGCACCGGACTCGAATCCCTACGTCCCGGCGTGAGGACGGTCGTCGTCAACGAAGCTGGGGCATCCATCTACTCGGCGAGCGCGGTCGCACGGGAAGAGTTCCCCACACTCGACTTGACCGTACGCGGGGCCATCAGTATCGCGCGCCGGCTCCAGGACCCCCTG